>NZ_DCBW01000010.1:21198-73632 GCF_002313585.1 Microbacterium sp. UBA1097
AGCGTGCTCATTCGCGAGCCGATAGAACACCCGAGTGCCCTCCTGCCGAGTCGCCACGATTCGAGCCAGGCGCAGCTTCGCGAGGTGCTGCGAAACGGCCGCCGGAGACTTGTCGACGATGTCCGCGAGATGGTTGACCGACAGCTCCTCATCGCGCAACGCGAGGATGATCCGAATGCGAGTGGCATCCGCGAGCATCGAGAACACCTCGACGGCGAGCTCAACGTACTGACTATCCGGCGACAGCCCACACTTGTTATCTGCATTCATACGCAGATAGTTGCATTAACGACGCCAAACCGCCAATCCAGGCGGACAAGTCAGAGAGTTCTGGAAGAACGAGTAACTGACTTCACCATCAGGAGAGAACCGCGTGCTCCTGTCGCAGCCGGACATCCGATACCCGCTCCCCGACGGTGAGAAACCGCCGCGGCTCAGGCGTGCTCGTGCTCTGAATCCGAATCCATGAGCATGCCCACCGAGGTTGCACAGGAATCGCCTCGCCAGGCCTCGACTCCCTCTCGCACGGCGAACGCTGCGATCACCAGTCCGGCTATCGCGTCAGCCCACCACCAGCCCAGTGTGCTGTTCAGGATGAGCCCGCCCAAAACCGCAGCCGACACATACGTACAGATGAGCGTCTGCTTGGAATCGGCTACCGCCGTCGCGGAGCCGAGCTCGCGACCGGCTCGCCGTTCGAACAGTGAGAGGAACGGCATGATGATGACGCTCAACGCGGTAATCGCAATACCCAGCGGACTGTCGTTTGGCTCGGCGCGCACAATGAGTGCGAGCGTCGACGTGGTGATGACGTAGGCAGCCAGCGCGAAGAACGCCACGGCGATGACTCGCAGCGTTCCGGCCTCCCACCGCTCCGGATCGCGGCGGGTGAATTGCCACGCGACCGCTGCTGCGGACAGGACTTCGATGATCGAGTCCAACCCGAACGCGATGAGCGCGCCGGATGACGCGTCGTGGCCTGCGGCGATCGCTACGGTCGCTTCGATCGCGTTGTAACCGATGGTGGCTGCCACGATCCAGCGCACGCGTCGATGAAGTGTGTCGCGCCGCTGCTCTGAGAGAGACGCGATCGTCATGCGCAGGTGCACCCCTCCCCTGTGCAGCAGTCAGGCTCGACGGCCAGGGTGACGTGCAGAAGCTCCCCCAACGCCGAGGTGAGGTGCTCTTCTGTCAGGCGGTATGACGCTCGCCGACCCTCGGAAACCGCCTCTACGAGTCCGCAGCCGCGCAGACATGCGAGCTGATTCGACATCACCTGTCGCGACACACCGAGCGTCACAGCGAGGTCTGACGGATAGGCCGGGCCGTTCCGCAGCGCCAGGAGGACGCCCGGCACCGTGGGGTGGAACCACCGAGGTCGTGATCTCGCGCGACGTCGATTCTTCACCTGGTCCGACACACCGATTTCCGTGGAGGTCACCATGGCTGACCCGACGGAGTTCGCGACGGGCGACGTCGTGGGTCAGATCGCCTGGACCGCCGGTCCTCACACGGAGCGCGCTGACCTCATCGTGACCGAGTCAATTGACCCTCCCGCTGATTGGTGGCGACTGACGCACCCTGCGGAGCTGATCGGGCGCTAACCCTCTAGGAGCCTGTCGCGCAGCTCCCCAGGATCAGAGGCCCGCGCCGTCGTCGGTCGTGCTCGTGCTGCGGCGATCCACGCGCTCCTGCGTTGCGGGATCGACGCTCGACCGAGTCACAGTTTCGGTCTGGCGCCGCCGCGCCAACAGAATGATCCCGAACAGGAACACGAGAACACCGGCGCCCATCAGGATGTAGCCGACGAGGTCAAGGTTGATCCACTCGACCTCGACGTTCACGGCGAAAGCCAAGATCGCGCCGATCACGAACAGCACGATGCCGGTACCAATACTCATGGAGCGTCCCTTTCGTCAGTGCGGCAGAAGCCACACCCAACACCTTGGTGGACGCACCGCACGGTCGAAAGCGCCTTGACACTAGATTCCGGATGTGGCATATGGCCGCATCCGGGCGGAGTCACATGAACCAGCCGCTGTTGCGCACGGTTCTGTCTTGGAACTGATGCTGAGCCGCGGCACGCGCTCGCCCAACAGCTTCCTGCGCTTCGCGACCCTCTTTCGCCTCGGAGAACGAGACGGGCTTACGGACAAAGAGGCGAGTCAGCCGGTTCCAGAACGTCATCATCGCCACCCCCTTGTGCCCCACGATAGACCAGCTCACGCCGCTTCGGGCTCGATCGTCACCCAATCCCCGAACTTCGGTACCCGGCCATCACCCGATGACGTGCCCGTCAGCCGTCGACGAACCCACGGACCAACGTGCGCGCGATAGTACGCCAATCCTCGAACGGCGTCGGCAGTGGACTGCGCGGGCATCGACCACCACTCCCCTGGTGCTGGATGACCCAGGGCACCGAGGAGGCGTGCAGCCACCCGGTGATGCCCGCGAGAGTTCATATGGAGGCGGTCCGCAGACCAGAACGATGGATGCGACAACTCGCGATCCGGCCAGTTGAGGGCACGGACGACATCCGGACGGTCGGCGATTCGGGCCACGACCGCGCGCGAGAGATCGTCTCCCCGGCGTTGGATGAGCGAGCGGAAGGGCAGCTGAGCCGACGGGTTGGCGCCCGAGAGCAAAACCAGGCGAACCCCTTCCTCATCACACCGGCGCAGCACGGTGCTGAAAGCATCCGCGATGCTCGCGATCGTCGTGCGGGGCCGCAGCATGTCGTTGCCGCCGCCGTTGAACGAGAGGTGCGTCGGTCGAAGAGCCAGCGCCGGCTCCAGTTGCTCTTCGACGATCGGCCACGCAAGCTTGCCGCGGATAGCAAGGTTCGCGTACGAAATCGGAGCGCCGAGCGCGTTCGCCCAGCCGAGAGCGGTGAGGTCCGCCCATCCGCGCACAGTGCCATCAGGCAGCTCGTCGCCGACGCCTTCGGAAAAGGAGTCACCGATGGCGACATAGCGGATCTCGTGCACTCCCCTAGCCTACGGTCGCTTCGTCGCGCTGTGTCTCCGCGCCTTCTGCGATCATTTCGCGCGCCATCGGGATGACCTTCGTGCCGTACAGCTCGATCGAGCGCATCAGCTTGTCGTGCCCGAGTGTGCCGTTCGAGTACTTCAGATCGAACCGGTCAATGCCGAGCGCCAAGACAGTGTCGGCGATCTTGCGTGCCACCCGATCGGGAGATCCGGAATAGACCGCTCCCCCGGCTCCGACATCGTGCTGAAACCGCATGCGGCTATAGGGCGGCCACCCACGTTCGGCTCCGATGCGGTTATTCATCGCTTCGAACGCGGGGTAGGCCTGTTCCCACGCCTGCTCATCGGTATCGGCGATATGACCCGGCGAGTGGACACCGACGGGCCTGCGATCGTGCCCAAAGGAGGCCAGCGACCGGTGGAAGAGCTCGACGTAGGGTGCGAAGCGCTCAGCCGGCCCGCCGATGATCGCGAGCATGAGGCCGAAGCCGTACCGCGCTGTCCGGACGACGGACTCCGGTGATCCGCCGACACCAACCCAGGTCGTGAGGCCGGAGCCCTCGGTCTTCGGGTAGACGTCCGCGTTCGTGAGCGCGGCGCGGGTCGTGCCCGACCACGTGACCGGGCGCTCCTGGCGCAAGAGAGAAAACAGTTCGAGCTTCTCCTCGAAGAGGGCCTCATAATCCTTCAGGTCGTACCCGAACAGGGGGAAAGACTCGATGAAGGAACCCCGGCCCAGTACCACCTCGGCACGCCCGTTCGAGATGGCATCCAGGGTCGCGAACCGCTCGTAGACCCGCACCGGATCGTCTGAAGACAGAACGGTCACGGCAGTGCCGAGATGGATGTCGCGGGTTCGGCCAGCGATGGCCGCGAGCACCATCTCGGGGCTCGACACTGCAAAATCGGGGCGGTGGTGCTCCCCCACCCCGATGAACGAGATGCCGAGCTCGTCGGCCAGGACAGCCTGCTCGACGAGATTTCGCAGCGTCTGTGCATCCGAGAGGGGCGCTCCGCTCTCATCAACAGTGACATCACCGAAGGTATCGAGACCGAACTGAATCATGACGGCATCCTTTCCATGCACTTGCATAGAACCATACGATTCCGGTCCCTATTCCGATCCTCAGGTCAGCAACGCCGCACGCAGCGTATCGAGCCCGACGCCACCGATGTCGAGCGCGCGCTTGTGGAAGGCCTTGATGTCGAAAGCATCACCCTGCTGCTCGGCAACCGTGTCGCGCAGTTGCTCCCAGATTCGCTGGCCGACCTTGTAGGACGGTGCTTGGCCCGGCCAGCCCAGGTAGCGGTTCACCTCGAACTGAATGAACTCATCCGACATGTTCACGTTGCGGCGCATGAAGGCGAGAGCGTAGTCGTGGTCCCACACGCCGTCGCCGTCCAAGCGGGGCTTGCCGAGGTGCACACCGATGTCCAACACGACGCGCGCCGCGCGCATCCGCTGGCCATCGAGCATGCCGAGCCGGTCGGCGGGGTCATCTAGGTAGCCGAGCTGCTCCATGAGTCTCTCGGCGTAGAGCGCCCACCCCTCGGCGTGGCCCGAGGTGCCGGCCAGCAGACGCCGCCACGAGTTGAGCTGTGCCCGGTTGTAGACGGCCTGCGCGATCTGCAGGTGGTGACCGGGAACGCCCTCGTGGTAAACGGTCGTCAGCTCCCGCCACGTGTCGAACTCCTCGACACCCTCGGGCACTGACCACCACATGCGCCCGGGGCGTGAGAAGTCGTCGGTCGGGCCGGTGTAATAGATCCCGCCCTCCTTGGTGGGCGCGATCATGCACTCGAGCGTGCGGATCGGCTCGGGAATGTCGAAGTGCGTCTCCCCGAGCTCCGCCACGGCATGATCGCTCGTCTGCTGCATCCATCTCTGCAGCGCTTCCGTCCCGTGGAGTTTTCGCGCAGCATCCTTCTCGAGAAACGCGACAGCCTCTTCGACGCTGGCTCCGGTGAGGATCTCGTCGGCGATCTCTTCCTGCTCGGCTACCATGCGCGCGAGCTCTTCGATCCCCCACTCGTAGGTTTCGTCGAGGTCGATGGTCGCGCCGAGGAAGCGCCGTGAATGCAGCGCGTACAGGTCCCGGCCGACGCCATCCTGTTCCGGAGCGACCGGCGCAACCTCGCCGGCAAGCACGTCGGCGAGCTCCTCGTACGCCACGCGGGCAGCACCGGCTGCGTCGGACAATTCGCGCGCGAGGGATGCCGGAAGCTGCCCGTCGGAGGGCGCTGCCTCAGCGGCGAACTCCGCGAAGAAGCCACGGTCACTCGTGTACCGGCCGATCTGCGTCACGACCTCGCGCACCTGCCGCTGTGCAGGGACAACCCCTGCCGACACGCCGGCGCGGAGCGTTTCGACGTAGCCGCGCACCGCCTCTGGCACCGCTCCCAGTCGCGTCGCGATGACCGACCATTCGTCGGCGGTGTCGGTGGGCATGAGATCGAAGACCGCGCGGATGTCCTGCGGCGGCGAGGCGATCACGTTCAGGTCGCGAAGATGCCACTGGGCGTCGTGGAGCTCAAGGTCGAGTTCCAGCTCGCGGGTGAGGTCTGCTTTCGTGACTCTGTCGATGTCGTCAACAGGCTCTTCGGCGCGAAGCGCGGCAAGCGTCTTGCGGGCTTCGACGGCGAGTGCGTCAGCGCCGGCGGGCGAGTAGTCGCCGTAGCGTGCATTGTGCTCAGAGCGACCGATGTAGGTGGCGAGAGTGGGGACACGCTCCGCGAGCGTGTCGACCCACGCATCTGCGATCGCGTCGATGGGCGTGGCAGATCGAGGAGCTTCAGTCATGCGTTCGAGCCTAGCCAGAACAGGCGGTCAGTGCCCGGCAAGATTCCAGTCGCCGCCGCGGCCGACTTCGACATCCAGCGGTACGGAGAGTGTCGCCGCGTCAGCCATTCTCTGCCTGACGATCTCTTCAGCCCGGTCCCACTCCCCCGGCGCGACCTCGACCACGAGTTCGTCGTGGATCTGCAGCAGCACCCGCGAACGTAGATCGCTGTCGCGGAGGTCCTGGTGGATGCGGAACAGCGCGATCTTCATGATGTCGGCAGCGCTGCCCTGGATGGGAGCATTGAGCGCAGCGCGCTCGGCGTTCTCGCGCAGAACCCGGTTGGGGCTGGTGAGGTCAGGGAAGGGGCGACGACGGCCGAAAATCGTCTCGGTGTACCCGTCGATCCGCGCCTTCTCGACGGACGCTCGGAGGTAGTCGCGCACCGCACCGAATCGCGCGAAGTACTCCATCATGAGCTGTTTGGCCTCGGCCTGTTCGATGCGAAGCTGCTTGGACAGCCCGAAGGCTGAAAGGCCGTAGACGAGGCCGTACGACATGGCCTTGACCTTCGTCCGCATCTGTGGAGTGACATCGCCGGGGTCCACACCGAACACGCGCGCGCCCACGAAGCGGTGCAGGTCCTCACCGGAGTTGAAGGCCTCGATAAGCCCGGGGTCCTCCGACAGGTGCGCCATGATGCGCATTTCGATCTGCGAGTAGTCAGCGGTCAGGAGGGTGTCGTAGCCGTCACCGACGACGAAGGCCGAACGGATGCGTCGACTGTCCTCGGTCCGAATCGGAATGTTCTGCAGGTTGGGGTCGGTGCTCGAGAGGCGCCCCGTCTGGCTTCCCGTCTGCACGTAGGTGGTGTGAATGCGACCGTCGGCGCCGATCGCGGCATCCAGCGACTCGATGATCTGCCGGAGCTTCGTCGCTTCGCGATGTTGGAGAAGCAGACCGAGGAACGGATGCGGATTGGTCTCTTGCAGATCGGCCAGGACCGCGGCATCCGTCGAATACCCGGTCTTGGTCTTGCGCGTCTTGGGGAGCCCGAGTTCTTCGAACAGCACCTCTTGGAGCTGCTTCGGGGAACCCAGGTTCACCTCGCGACCGATCGTCTCGAACGCCTCGGCGGCAATCGCGTCGGCGCGGGTGCCGAGTTCTGCCGAGAACCCGGCGAGCGTCTCGTGCGAGACCGCCACCCCGTCCAGCTCCATGTCGACGAGTGCGTCGAGCGTCGGAAGCTCGATCTCGCGGAGCACGCCGGCGAGGTCGTCCGGCAGTTCAGCCCGCAGCGCGTCTGCGACTCGCAGCGTGAACCATGACAGCTGTCCGGGAGTGGCCCCTTCGGTCTCGGGAATCAGCTGCGTCGGATCGGCCTCGGGGAGCTTTTCTCCCAGGTATCGGTCGACGAGATCTCCGAGTGTTTTGTCGGGGAAGCTCGGACGAAGAAGCCACCCGGCCAGCGCAGTGTCGAACGCGACTCCCCCCACGGTGATGCCCGCCCGGCGCAACATCTTGATCTGCGGCTTGGCGTCGGCGAACACCTTCGGGCTATCGGACGAGAACCATGCCGAGAGGCGCGCTGCGGACTCGCTCGTCCAGCTCGTCTCGACGACGTCGCTTTCGCGCGCGAACCCGAGGCGGGCGGGGAGGGATGCGGAACTCGCGGCACCTGCGCCGGGAACGACGGTGACCGCGACCTCGCCCTCGCCCCCTGCCAGCCAAGCAGCCGCAGCGTCAGCGTCCACCTCTGTGGCTGCGGGGAGTTGCACCGCCGGCGCCGAATCCGCGGGTTCCTCGCCACCCAAAGCATCGAAGACTCGGGGCAGCAGGGTACGAAACTCCAAGCGCGCGAAGATGTCGCGAATGCCCTGTGCGTCCATGCCGGTGACAGCGAGCTCGTCGGGGCCGACCGGCAGTTCGACGTCGCGCAACAACCGATTCAGCGCCCGGTTGCGCTTGACGTCATCGAGGTGCTCCCGCAGGTTGTTGCCCACCACTCCCGTGACACGGTCGGCGTTCTCGAGCAGCTCGTCGAGGGTGCCGAACTGGGTGAGCCACTTCACCGCGGTCTTCTCCCCCACCTTCGGGACGCCGGGAAGGTTGTCGCTGGTCTCGCCGACCAGAGCCGCGATGTCAGGGTATTGCTCAGGGGAGACGCCGTAACGCTCGCGCACGGCTTCGGGGTCGTACCGCTTGAGCTGGGACACTCCCTGCACGCTCGGGTAGAGGAGTGTGATGCGCTCATCAACGAGCTGGATCGTGTCGCGGTCGCCTGAGCAGACCAGCACGGTGTAGCCGGCCTCGGCGCCGCGGGTGGCGAGCGTGGCGAGGATGTCGTCGGCTTCGATGTCTTCTTGCTGGAGCACCGTGATGTTCATGGCACGCAGGCAGTCCTGCAGCAGAGGGATCTGCCCCTGGAACTCCTTGGGCGTCTCGGCGCGATTGGCCTTGTATTCCGCATACTCACGGGTACGGAACGACTGGCGCGAGGTGTCGAAGGCGACGGCGACGTGCGTGGGCTTTTCGGCTTTCAGCAGGTTTACGAACATCGACAGGAAACCGTAGATCCCGTTGGTGTGCTGCCCGTCTTTGGTTGTGAAGTTCTCGACGGGGAGGGCGAAAAACGCCCGAAAGGCCAGCGAATGGCCGTCGACGACCAGGAGGGTAGGCTTCGAGGAGTCCGTCACTCTGTCAGCCTACCCACGGCTTCCGACAGCACTTCTCCCGAGGGTGGTCATGAGCACGCAGCATCCGGCTAATGTCAACGGTATGGAGTGGGCGGCGCAGCGCGGCATGGGGACTCTCGCCCAAAAAATGGGCATGCAGTTCGTCGAGTTCACCGTGGAGCGTTCCGTTGCGACGATGCCCGTGGAGGGCAACACGCAGCCTGTCGGCCTCATGCATGGTGGCGCGTACGTCGTTCTCGGCGAATCGCTGGGATCGATGTCCGCGAACCTCTGGGCGGGCCCCGGACGCCTCGCGGTCGGGGTCGACATCAACGCAACGCACACGCGGTCCGCGCGCTCGGGTCTCGTGACCGGCGTGTGCACGCCCGTGCATCTGGGCCGCAGCATGACCGTTCACGAGATCGTGGTGTCCGACGATGAGGGCCGTCGTTGCTCCACAATTCGGATCACGAACCTCATCAAGGATGTGCCGCTCCCCGAGGAACTCACGCGCCCTGAGGCGTGAACCAGCGTCGCGCGCTCGTCGACTCTGCGCGTGAGCGAATGCCCGGGCTGAGCGGGCCGGGGTGTCAGGCCTTCTTCGGCGCCAGCTGCTCGATGATCGCCTTCGCGACGTCTTGCATGGTGAGGCGGCGGTCCATCGAGGCCTTCTGAATCCACCGGAATGCCTCAGGCTCGGAGAGGCCCATCTTCTCGTTCAGCAGGCCCTTGGCCCGATCCACGAGCTTGCGCGTCTCGAACCGCTCGACCATGTCGGCAACTTCTGCCTCGAGCGTGAGGATCTGCTCGTGGCGGGCAAGAGCGATTTCGATCGCGGGAAGGAGGTCGTTCGGGGTGAAGGGCTTCACGACATACGCGAGGGCACCAGCTTCGCTGGCTCGCTCGACGAGTTCCTTCTGGCTGAAGGCGGTGAGCAGAACGACGGGTGCGATGTTGTTCTTGTTGAGCTTCTCGGCGGCTGAGATGCCGTCGAGCTGTGGCATCTTGACGTCCATGATGACAAGGTCTGGGCGTAGCTCCGTGGCCAGCTGAACCGCGCTCTCGCCGTCGCCGGCTTCGCCGACGACATCGAAGCCGTTGTCGCGAAGGATTTCGACGATGTCGAGCCGGATGAGGGACTCATCTTCGGCGACGACGACACGACGGGGGGTCCGGGCGGCGGACGTAGCGGCCTGCTCTTGCTCTGTCACCTTTGAATCCTACGGTATGGTCAATGCGGACGTGCCAGGCCGGTGTGGCGGAATGGCAGACGCGACCGACTCAAAATCGGTTGCCCGAAAGGGCGTGTGGGTTCGACTCCCACCACCGGCACGTGAGAAGAGCCGCGACCCGCCAGGGGTGCGGCTCTTCTCATGTCTCGATCGTGCGGCTTGGGAAGAGCGCACGATGGGCGCGGCTCAGGCGCCGAAGAACTGGTTCCCGAGTGCCTTGCTCTTGAGCGCGTCGAATTCGCCCTGCGAGATTGTGCCGGCATCCAGGAGCGCTTTGGCGCGCTCGATCTCGGCAGTCGGGTTCGCGGCAGCGGCGGGACGATACTCGTCGGTCTCGGGAACCACCCCGCGACGGATGCTCGCGCGAGCGGCCATCCCGCGTCCTCGCGCGATCACGTAGACCAGAGCCGTCAGGAACGGCACGAGCACCAGGAAGATGATCCACAGCGCCTTCCAGCCGCCTGCCAGAGTGTGGTCGCGGAAGAGATCGATGATGATCAGCGCCACGACGTAGATGTAGGCGGCGATGTAGAACATCACGAGCGCGAACTAGAAAATGTCCCAGATGCCGAGCACGGCTACCTCCGAATGCGAAACGGTCGCGCTCAGCATAGTGCCGAGCGCGACCGTGTCGTGCGAAGCGAGTGTCAGCCCGCGTTCTGGTACGCGGGCGCTTTGCCGTGCACCGCATCCCCCACATTGTGAATGCGGATGTCGTTGGTCGTGCCTTCGATTCCGGGAGGCGAACCCGAGATCACGACAACCTTGTCTCCGACCTTGGCCAGGTCGTTCGCAAGCAGATAGTCATCCACCTGCAGGAACATCCGGTCGGTGTGTGACACGTGTTCGACGAGGGTCGACTGGATGCCCCAGGTGACCGCCATACGACGGCGGATCGCCGGGTCTGGGGCGAAGGCTAGCATGGGGATCTTCGGTCGCAGCCGCGACAGGCGGCGGGCTGAGTTGCCCGACTCCGTGAACACGCACAGGAACTTGGCCTCCACGAAGTCGGCAACTTCGTTGGCGGCGAGCGTGATGATGCCACCCTGGGTGCGCGGTTTGGTGTGGATAGGTGCGATGCGCTCAAGGCCGTGCTCTTCGGTCGACTCGATGATGCGAGCCATGGTCTGTACGACGACCACGGGGTACTCCCCCACGCTGGTCTCGCCCGAAAGCATCACCGCGTCGGCTCCATCGAGGACCGCGTTGGCGACATCGCTCGTTTCAGCGCGCGTGGGAACCGGGTTGTTGATCATCGACTCGAGCATCTGCGTGGCGACGATGACCGGCTTGGCCATCGCGCGGCACAGCTCGACTGCGCGCTTCTGCACAATCGGTACGGCCTCCAGCGGAAGCTCCACGCCGAGGTCGCCACGGGCGACCATGATGCCGTCGAAGGCGTCGATGATCTCCTCGAGGTTGTCGACGGCCTGCGGCTTCTCGATCTTGGCGATAACCGGAACCCGGCGGCCCTCCTCGGCCATGATCACGTGAACACGCTGGACGTCCTTGGCATCCCGGACGAACGACAGGGCGATCAGGTCGGCGCCGGTGCGCAGACCCCAGCGGAGGTCAGCCTCGTCTTTGTCGGAGAGGGCGGGAACGTTGACCGCGACCCCGGGAAGGTTGATGCCCTTGTTGTTGGACACCGGGCCGCCGACGATGACTTCGGTCGTGACGACCGTGCCGTCGGTCTCGACGACCTTGACGCGAACCTTGCCGTCGTCGATGAGGAGGAAGTCTCCCGGCTTCACGTCGGCAGGAAGACCCTTGAACGTCGTTGAGACGATCTCTTTCGTGCCGAGGATGTCCTCGGTCGTGATCTTGAAGATGTCGCCGACCGCGAGGTCGTGGGGTCCGTTCTCGAACTTGCCTAGGCGAATCTTTGGTCCCTGCAGGTCGACGAGAACCGCGACGGCGCGCTGTGCGTCGTCGGCAGCCTTGCGGACATTGGCGAAATTGTTCTCGTGAACCGAGTAGTCGCCGTGGGAGAGGTTGAAGCGGGCCACGTCAACACCGGCATCGATGATGGCGCGAACCATCTCGTATGTCGAGGTTGCCGGGCCCAAGGTTGCGACGATCTTCGCGCGTCTCATCCGAGTATGCTCCGTTGTTTGCGTGATGCAGGCAGAAGGCCTGCGGGTATAGGCAGGGGCCGGGCCCAGCCTACGCGTGCGCCATACCGATGGCGACATCCGTCGGGTTAACAGGAGACGGAAGCTCCGTGTCGCCCATCAGATACCGGTCCACCGCTGCAGCGGCCGCGCGTCCTTCGGCGATCGCCCAGACGATGAGGGACTGGCCGCGCCCGGCGTCACCGGCAACGAACACCCCCGGATGCGTCGTCTGGTAATCGTCCTCACGGGCAACGTTGCCGCGATCGGTGAATCTGGTGCCGAGCTGGTCTTCCAGAAGAAGTCGCTCGGGGCCGGTGAAGCCCATGGCGATGAGCACGAGATCTGCGGGGATCTCGCGTTCGGTGCCGCTCTTCGGGATGCGTCGGCCGTCCACGAACTCGGTCTCAGCTACCCGCAGGTACTGCACCTCGCCTGCGTCGTTACCGAGGAACTCGACGGTGGACGCGAGGTACATCCGCTCCCCGCCTTCCTCGTGGGCTGACTGCACTTCGAACAGGGTGGGGGCCATCGGCCATGGCTGCGCTTCAGGGCGCGCCTCGGGAGGGCGGCGACCGATCGCGAGGTTCGTGACGCTCAGCGCGCCCTGGCGGTGTGCCGTTCCAATGCAGTCCGCACCGGTGTCGCCGCCACCGATCACGATCACGTGCTTGCCCTCCGCCGTGATCTGGTTGGCTACGGCATCCCCGGCGACAGCGTGGTTCGACTCGACGAGGTACTCCATCGCGAAATGGACGCCGGCGAGATCGCGTCCTGGGATCGGAAGGTCCCGCGGAACTGTTGCGCCGGTTGCGACGACGACAGCGTCGTACCGGGCACGCAGGGCATCCCAGGTGATGTCGGTGCCGATGTTCACGCCGGCACGGAACCGGGTTCCTTCATCCTGCATCTGACGAAGACGCGACTCCAGGTGGCGCTTTTCCATCTTGAAGTCCGGGATGCCGTAGCGCAGCAGGCCGCCGATACGGTCATCCCGCTCGTAGACAGCGACGGTGTGACCAGCCCGCGTGAGCTGCTGCGCGGCGGCGAGGCCCGCTGGGCCTGAACCGACCACTGCGACGGTCTTCCCCGTCAGGCGGCCCGGCGGCTTGGGCTCGACCCACCCGCTCGCAAAGGCCTGATCGATGATCGAGACCTCGACCTGCTTGATCGTCACCGCCGGCTGGTTGATCCCCAGCACACACGCGCTCTCGCACGGCGCGGGGCAGAGCCGACCCGTGAACTCCGGGAAGTTGTTCGTGGCGTGCAGACGGTCGATCGCCGCACGCCCCTCGCCACGCCACGTGAGGTCGTTCCATTCGGGGATGAGGTTTCCCAGCGGGCATCCCTGGTGGCAGAAGGGGATGCCGCAGTCCATGCAGCGTCCCGCCTGCCGGCGCAGCACAGCGCTGTCGCCCGGTTCGTAGACCTCTTTCCAGTCCATGATGCGAACAGGCACCGGACGGCGTGCGGGCAGCTCCCGCTCGGTCACCTTCAAAAAGCCCTTGGGATCAGCCACCGGTCACCTCCAGGATGCGGGTCCAAACAACGTCGCCGTCGGGGTCGAGGCCCTCGTCGACAGCCTCCTGCCGTGTACGCAGCACGGCGGCGTAGTCCCGAGGAACGACGCGGACGAAGTTGGCGACCTCCTCGTCGAAGCGCGCGAGGAAGTCTGCGGCAAGCGCGGATTCGGTCTGTTCGACGTGCTGCGCGAGCAGATCGCGCAGCATCTCGGCATCCCCGGAACCCAGCGGTCCGAGTTCGAGCTCACCGGTGGCCAGCGCCTCCCGGTTGACGAGGTCGGCGTCGAGCCGGTAGATGTACGCGGTTCCTCCCGACATGCCGGCACCGAGGTTCCGGCCCGTCGGTCCCAGGATGACGGCGAGACCACCGGTCATGTACTCGAGCGCGTGGTCACCGACCCCTTCGACGACAGCGGTCGCCCCCGAGTTGCGGACAAAGAACCGTTCGCCCACGATGCCGCGCAGGAACAGGGTTCCCTGCGTTGCGCCGTAGCCGATCACGTTGCCGGCGATGACGTTCTGCGACGCATCGAAGGCAGCATCCTCGGGAGGCCGGATGACGATCTGACCGCCGGAGAGCCCCTTGCCGACGTAGTCGTTCGAGTCTCCCGTCAACCGCAGCGTGATCCCTGCGGGCATGAACGCACCGAAGGACTGCCCTGCCGAACCGGTGAGGTTGATCGTGATGGAACCTGCAGGCAGACCGTTCTGGCCCTGAGCTTTCGTCACGTGGTGGCCGAGCAACGTACCGACCGCGCGGGCCGTATTGCGCACGGGCAGGTCGATCGTGATCTGGCCGCCGTGCGCGATCACATCCTGCGCCCGCTCGATGATCGGGACGTCGAAGTGCTCGTCGAGCTCATGATCCTGCGGACGCAGGTTGCGGCGCGGCTCGTCGTCGGAGAACGCGGGACCCTCCAGCACGGGTGTCAGGTCCATTCCGCTTGCCTTCCAGTGCGCGATCGCACGGTTGGTGTCAAGCAGTTCATGATGACCGATCGCCTCGTCGAGCGAGCGGAACCCGAGCTCTGCCAGGTACTCGCGCACCTCCTGAGCGATGAACTCCATGAAGGTCTCGACGAACTCCGGCTTGCCGGTGAACCGCGACCGCAGGACGGGGTTCTGCGTGGCGACACCGACCGGACAGGTGTCGAGATGACAGACACGCATCATGATGCATCCGGAAACGACCAGCGGAGCGGTGGCGAATCCGAACTCCTCGGCGCCGAGCAGTGCGCCGATGATCACGTCTCGTCCTGTCTTGATCTGGCCGTCGACCTGCACGACCACACGATCGCGCATGCCGTTGAGCATCAGGGTCTGCTGCGTTTCGGCGAGGCCCAGCTCCCACGGCGTGCCTGCGTGCTTGAGCGAGTTCAACGGGCTGGCACCGGTGCCGCCGTCGTGTCCGGATACCAGGATGACGTCGGCCAGCGCTTTTGCCGTACCCGCTGCTACCGCACCGATGCCCGACTGGCTCACCAGCTTGACGTGCACGCGGGCCTGCGGGTTGGCACGCTTGAGATCGAAGATCAGCTGCTTGAGGTCCTCGATCGAATAGATGTCATGGTGCGGCGGCGGCGAGATGAGGCCGACACCGGCGGTGGCATGCCGGGTGCGCGCCACCCACGGGTAGACCTTGGTCGGGGGCAGCTGCCCACCCTCGCCCGGCTTCGCCCCCTGTGCCAGCTTGATCTGGATGTCGTCGGCTTCCGTCAGATACAGGCTCGTGACACCGAAGCGCCCCGATGCCACCTGCTTGATGGCGCTGCGGCGTTCGGGGTCGAGGAGACGGTCGACATCCTCGCCGCCCTCACCGGTGTTGGACTTGCCGCCGATCCGGTTCATCGCGATAGCGAGTGTCTCGTGCGCTTCCTTCGAGATGGAGCCGTAGCTCATCGCGCCGGTTGAGAACCGCTTCACGATCGCCGACACCGGCTCGACTTCGTCGATCGGCACGGGACGGCGCACACCGGTGCGCAGACGGAAGAGTCCGCGGAGGGTCTTCAGTTCGCTCGCCTGGTCATCTACGAGCTTGGTGTACTCGCGGAACACGTCGTACCGGCGCGTGCGGGTCGAGTGCTGAAGGCGGAAGACCGTCTCAGGGTTGAACAGGTGAGGCGAGCCGTCTCGGCGCCACTGATACTCCCCACCGGTCCAGAGGCGCTCGTGCGCGCGCTCTGCTTCGTCCTCGGGGTACGCGTAGGCGTGTCGGGCACGGTTCTCGGCGGCGATGACGTCGAGCCCGACGCCGCCGAGCTTGGTCTCGGTGCCGGTGAAGTACGCGTCCACGAACTCCTGCGACAGGCCGACGGCCTCGAACACCTGGGCGCCCGCGTAGGACGACACTGTCGAGATCCCCATCTTGGACATGATCTTCAGAACGCCCTTGCCGAGGGCGTAGATGAGGTTCTTGACGGCCTTTTCGGGCGAAACGCCGGTGATGTACCCGGCGCGCACGAGGTACTCGACGGTCTCCATGGCGAGGTAAGGGTTCACTGCTGACGCCCCGTAACCAAGCAACGTCGCGACGTGGTGAACTTCGCGGACGTCTCCAGCCTCGACGACCAGCCCTACTTTCATTCGCGTCTCGCGCCGGATCAGGTGGTGGTGGATGGCGGCGACCATCAGCAACGAGGGAATCGGGGCGAGGTCCTTGTTGGAGTCGCGGTCGCTGAGCACGATGTACTCGGCACCGTCCTCGATCGCCTGGTCGACTTCGCTGCACATCTGCGCGATGCGCTTCTGCATCCCCTTGTGGCCAGCCTCGACGCGGTACAGGCCACGGATGGTTACCGAGGAGCGTCCGGGCACTGCGGTATCGATGTGCTGGATCTTCGCGAGTTCATCGTTGTCGATGACCGGGAAGTCCAGGGTCACGGTGCGCGTGTGGCTCGGGCCCCAGTCCAAGAGGTTCCGCTCGGGGCCGATACCGAGCGAGAGCGAGGTGACGACCTCTTCTCGGATCGAGTCCAGGGGCGGGTTGGTCACCTGAGCGAACTGCTGGGTGAAGTAGTCGAACAGCAGGCGCGGGCGGTCGCTCAGGACCGCGACGGGGGTGTCACTGCCCATAGCGCCGAGCGGCTCCGCGCCCTTCTGCCCCATGGGGGTCAGCAGAATGCGGACTTCTTCTTCCGTGTAACCGAAGGTGCGCTGACGGCGGGTGATCGACGCGATCGGATGCACGATGTGCTCACGCTCGGGCAGTTCCGCCAGGCGAACGCGACCGGCGTCCAGCCACTCCTGCCAGGGCTGCATCGTCGCCAGATCGCGCTTGATCTCGTCATCCTCGATGATCCGGCGCTGCGCCGTGTCCACGAGGAACATGCGGCCAGGGCGCAGGCGTCCGCGTCGCTTGATGCGCTCGGGCTCGAAGTCGAGCACACCGGTCTCGCTGCCGATGACGACAAGGCCGTCGGTGGTCTCGGTCCATCGTCCGGGACGCAGGCCGTTGCGGTCCAGAGTCGCGCCGACGAGCGTGCCATCCGTGAAAATGAGGGCTGCGGGGCCGTCCCACGGCTCCATCTGGATCGCGTGATAGTCGTAGAACGCGCGCAGATCAGGGTCGAGCCCGACCTGCTTCTCGTAGGCCTCGGGGACCATCATCATGATGGCGTGAGGCAGGCTTCTGCCGGTCAGCGTGAGCAACTCGAGCACCTCGTCGAAGGAGGCCGAGTCGCTGGCGCCGTCGGTGCAGATCGGAAGCAGCGGACGGATGTCGCCGATCAGCTCGGACTCGAGCTGTGACTGGCGTGCGCGCATCCAGTTGCGGTTGCCGTTGACGGTGTTGATCTCGCCGTTGTGTGCGAGCATGCGCAGCGGCTGCGCCAGTCGCCACGAGGGGAAGGTGTTGGTCGAGTACCGCGAGTGAACCACGGCGAGCTCGGATGCAAACCTCTCGTCCTGCAGGTCGGGGTAGAACGGCTCGAGCTGCAGCGTCGTGACCATGCCCTTGTAGCCGAGGGTGCGTGCCGACAGCGAGACGAAATATGCGCCGAGCTCGGTGCGACTGCGCTTGCGGAGCCGGTAGGTGCGGCGATCCAGCGCGACTCCCGACAGCGCAGGGGCGTCACCGACCGCGGGACGCGAAACAAACAGTTGCTCGAAGGCCGGGCGCGCCTCAAACGCGAGCTTGCCGAGGTGCTCCTCGTCGGTGGGGACTTCACGCCAGCCGAGGACCTCGAGGTTCTCGCTTGCCGCGATGCGCTCGATGCCAGCCTTCTGCTCGGCCCGAGCTTCGTGATCCAGGGGAAGGAAGACCATGCCCGCCGCGTACTCCCCCATCGGAGGCAGGTCGAAGTCCACGACAGCGCGAAGGAAGGCATCCGGCATCTGCGTGAGGATGCCGGCGCCGTCGCCAGTACCGGCATCCGACCCGATTGCACCCCGGTGCTCCAGGTTGCGAAGGGCGGTCAGAGCGAGGTCGATGATGTCGTGACCGGGCTCCCCACGAAGGGTCGCGACCATGGCCAGGCCACACGCGTCCCGTTCGAAGTCAGGGTTGTACATCCCCTGCTTGGCGGGGAAGCCGGATTCGCCGGTGGCGATGCGACGGGGGCTCGATGCCATTGCTACCGTCCTCACGTTGATGCTCAAGATGGGACGACGTCGGCCCGGCTGTGTGTGGTGTACGCGGTGATCGGGGTACTACTCCGGTGATCAGATCACTGCGGCCGTGTGGTGCTTGTGGCGCTGCCGGCGGTGACTTCGGGGGCCGGTGGTTCGCTGACGTCGACGAAGTCGGGAGTGTCCTGCGATTGTACAGTGCCTTTCGCGGCGCGTTCGCGACCGGGAACGTACGGTGAAGGCTCCCGCCCGGGGTGGCGGCGCCTCTGCACGATCATGATCGCGAGGCCGATGACGACGCCGAAGATCGCTGCCCACACGTTGGTGCGGATGCCGAGGAAGATCTCGCTGGGATCGATGCGGATCGACTCCCAGACGATGCGGCCGGCGCTGTACCAGATCAGGTAGAGACCGAACAGGCGTCCCCACTGCAGCGCGAAACGACGCCCCGCCCACAGCAGCACAGCAGCGCCGAGCAGGTTCCAGATCATCTCGTACAGGAACGTCGGGTGGAACAGGGTCCCGGGGGCAAGGCCCGGAGGGAACGCGGCGTTGGTGGACTCGATCTCCAAGCCCCACGGGAGGTCGGTCGGAAGGCCGAACAGCTCGTGATTGAACCAGTTGCCGAGTCGTCCCATGGCCTGGGCGATGATCAGACCTGGCGCCAAAGCATCGGCGAATGACCAGAATCGGATGCCGGTCCAGCGGCATCCGAGCCACGCCCCGACTGCCCCGCCGATGAGCGCGCCGTAGATGGCGATGCCACCCTCCCAGATGCGGAAGACCGCCCAGATGTCGGTTCCCTCGCCGAAGTAGAAGCCGGGGTGCGTGACGACGTGGTAGATCCGAGCGCCGATGATCGCGAGGGGAACCGCGAGCAGCGCGATGTCGATGACGATCCAGTTCTCGGCACCGCGCTTGGTCAGGCGGTAGTTCGTAAGCAGGACGGCGACGATGATGCCGGCGATGATGCACAACGCGTAGAAGTGGATGCGCAGCGGCCCGAGGTCGATGTAGCTGACACTCGGACTGGGGATGCTCGTCAGGACGTTCTGGAAAGCGCTGATCATGTCGATCGTCCTCGGTTGGTCGGGCGCCGACCGGAGGGCCGACGACGTGAGTCTAGTTCGAGTGGGGCGGGCTCACTCGCGAACGGTGCCTGCGACGAGCTCGCGCGCTGCAGCAGCGAGGCCGTCGAGCCCGCCATCACGCAGCGCCCGCACGAGCGCCGTGCCGACGATTGCACCGTCGGCGTATTCAAGGACGCTGCGCACGTGGTCGGCGTTGGAGACGCCGATGCCCACGCACGCGCGCTCTGCACCGTGCTCGCGAAGGCGGGCGACGAGAGCGCGGGCTGCAGCATCCAGTTGCGCCCGCTCCCCCGTGATGCCCATCGTTGACACGGTGTACACGAACCCGGTGGTTTCGCGCACGATCATCTCGAGGCGGGCATCGGTCGAACTCGGTGCGGCGAGGAACACCCGGTCAAGGCCCGTTCGCGTGCTCTCGGCGAGCCAGTCGGATGCCGCGTCGGGGGTGATGTCGGGTGTGATCAGCCCGGCGCCACCGGCGGCGCTGAGGTCGTCGGCGTAGCGGGAGACTCCGTACTGGACTACGGGGTTCCAGTACGTCATGACCAGGACGGGAACGTCGGTGCGTGCTGACACCTCGCGAACCGCGGTGAAGGTGTCACGCATCCGGAAGCCCGCTTGCAGCGCAGCGTTGGTTGCCTCCTGGATGACCGGCCCGTCCATCACCGGATCCGAGTACGGCGGTCCAAGTTCGAGGATGTCGACGCCGGCCTCGGCCAACGTGACGGCGGCCTCGATGCTGGTCTGCAGGTCGGGATAGCCGATGGGAAGGTAGCCGATCAGGGCGCCACGGCCCTCAGCCCGGGCCGCGTCGATCGCGGTGGCGACGGCGCTCACGGCTGGGCTCCCTCGTCGTACAGCTCGAACCACCGGGCCGCGGTGTCCATGTCTTTGTCGCCGCGACCGGACAGCGAGATGGCCAGAACCGCTTCCGGTCCGAGGTCGCGCCCGATGCGCAGGGCACCGGCGAGGGCGTGAGCCGACTCAATCGCCGGGATGATGCCCTCGGTGCGCGAAAGCAGGCGCAGTGCCTCCATCGCCTCGGTGTCGGTGGCGGGGATGTAGTGGGCACGACCGATGTCGGCGAGCCAGGCGTGTTCGGGTCCGACCCCGGGATAATCCAGGCCTGCCGAGATCGAGTGGGACTCGACCGTCTGGCCGTCTTCGTCTTGCAGGACGAAGGTCTTGGCGCCGTGCAAGATGCCCGGCGTGCCCCGCTCGATGGATGCCGCGTGCCGGGGCGTGTCGACGCCATCCCCGGCCGCTTCGACGCCATAGAGGGCGACGCCCTCGTCGTCGAGGAATGCATCGAACATGCCGATGGCATTCGATCCGCCGCCGACGCACGCGAAGACGGCATCGGGAAGCCGTCCGATCTCATCCAGAAGCTGAGCGCGCGCTTCTTCGCCGATGACCTTCTGGAAGTCACGGACCATGGCAGGGAACGGGTGCGGGCCCGCGGCGGTGCCGAAGATGTAGTTCGTGTTCTCAACGCTGGCGACCCAGTCGCGGTATGCCTCGTTGATGGCATCCTTCAACGTTCGCGAGCCCGTCGTGACCGGGATGACTTCGGCTCCGAGCAGCCGCATGCGGGCGACGTTCAGCGCCTGGCGCTGCGTGTCGACCTCGCCCATATAGATCGTGCAGTCGAAACCGAACAGCGCCGCAGCCGTGGCAGTTGCCACACCGTGCTGGCCGGCTCCGGTCTCCGCGATCACCCGCGTCTTGCCCAGACGCTGCGTGAGCAGAGCCTGGCCGAGCACGTTGTTGATCTTGTGGGACCCCGTGTGGTTCAGGTCCTCACGCTTGAGAAACACCCGCCCGGCGCCGGTGTGCTCGGCGAACCGCGGCACCTCGGTGAGGGCAGAAGGTCTGCCGGCGTACGAGTTCAGCAGCCGAACGAACTCCGCCTGGAACGCCGGGTCGATGCGAGCTGCCTCGTATTCGGCAGTGAGCTCGTCGATTGCGGCGATGAGCGACTCGGGCATGAAACGCCCGCCGAAGTCGCCGAAGAAGGGACCGCGCTGTTCGCGCAGGCTCGTGGTCATGATCCTGCCTCCAGGAACGTGGTGAGGGTCGCGACGGGGTCACCGGTAACCAGCGCCTCGCCGATGAGGACGACATCTGCGCCCGCAGCCCGGTAGTGCGCGACATCGGCCGGCGCTAGCACAGCGGACTCCGCGACAGCGATGGCATCCGCGGGGATGGACTCGCGCAGGCGCCCGAACAGACCGCGGTCGAGTTCGAACGTGGAAAGGTCGCGCGCGTTGACGCCGACCAGGCGTGCACCGATGTCCGCGGCACGCTGCAGTTCCTCGAGCGAGTGTGTTTCGACCAGTGCCGTCATCCCGAGCTGTTCGATAAGGCGCATCAGCCGCTCGAGTACCGGCTGGTCGAGGGCCGCGACGATGAGCAGAACGATATCGGCGCCTGCCGCGCGGGCCTCGAAGACCTGATACTCGGTGGAGACGAAGTCCTTGCGCAGCACCGGGAGGGATACTGCAGCACGGACTGACTCGAGATCCGCGAGGCTCCCCTTGAACCGACGCTGTTCCGTCAGAACCGAGATGGCCGATGCTCCCCCGCGCTCGTACAGAGATGCGAGGTGGGCTGGGTCGGGGATCTCGGCGAGGTCGCCGCGTGATGGGCTGGCACGCTTGACCTCGGCGATGATGCGCACGTTCTCGGTGGGTGCCAGTGCTTCGAGTGCCGGGAGCGCGGCGGGACGATCACGTGCGGCGCGTTCGACATCCGCAAGCGGCCGCACGGCTTCGCGCGACCGGGCGTCCTCGAGAGCGCCGGCCGTGAGGTCGGCGAGCATGCTCAATGCTCTTTCGCGGTGTACCTGGAGCCGCCCACGCCGTAGCCGACCTTCGCCATGATCCAACCGACGAGCGCCCCCACCACGACAAGGACTACCGACGCCCACACGAGCCAGACGATCTCCAGGAAGAACGCCACTGTGCCCAGGGCGATGGCAGCGAGCATGATGACGACAGCCGTCCAGGCCGCCGGCGAGTGTCCGTGGCCGGGGTCGCCGATGGGGTTGCTCATGGATATCCTCCGGTAGTGCGCGGGCTGTGGCCAGTCTAGCGGTCAGGTGGTGGGGTCCCCGCCACGGGAGAGGTCATCCCACGAGTCGATGGCATCGAGGGGTTCGCCGCTCTGGCGTCGCTCGGCGCGCTCGGCCTGGTACCGTTTCCCACCCTCGGGCCACAGGCGGGCTGTCGCGAGAACCCAGGTCCCGGCGGCAGCCATAATGACGGCCGCGACGAGGGTGATGGCGGGCCAGGCCGTGACGGTGATCCCTGCCACAAGCTCCGCGATCGCGCTCTCGCCGCGGATGCCGGTCACGGCTGCAACTTCGGCTGCGACGGCGTCTACGGGGGCGTTGATGGCGATCGGTGCTGCGAGGACGGCCAGAGTGACCCCGAGGGCGGCCCCGATCAGACCGAACACGGGACGGAGGATCCGACCGACGATGGATAGAGCGGCTCCGAGCGCGAGCGCCGTCAGGCTCAGCGGCGCGAGGAGCACCACCGCGGACGCCCCCGCCACGGCGAGCGGTTCCGCGGCACCGTCTGTCAACGACACGAGGAGCCACGTCTGGGTCGAGGAGATGAGGCCCGTCGCACCAGCGATCAGCAGAGCGACAACTCCGACGAGCCGGGCCCGCGCGATCATGCGTCCCCGTGGGTGACAGCCGGTTCGAGGTCGGTCGTGTCGAAGCAGCTTCGCGTACCGGTGTGGCAGGCTGCACCGATCTGCTCGACTTCGATCAGGAGCGCGTCGCCGTCGCAATCCAGCTTCGCACCGCGCACATACTGCACATGCCCGGACGTATCGCCCTTGCGCCAGTACTCCTGACGCGAGCGCGACCAGAAGGTCACGCGGCCGCTGGTGAGCGTACGCCGCAGCGCTTCAGCATCCATCCATCCGAGCATGAGCACCTCTCCGGTGTCCCACTGCTGGATGATCGCCGGCGCAAGTCCGTCTGGGTTGAAGGAGACTGCCGTGATGCGGTCATCGACATCGGTCACGCTCTCACCTCCACGTTCTCGGCTGCCAGTGCAGACTTGACATCACCGACGGTGAGCTGACCGGAGTGGAAGACACTCGCGGCCAGCACAGCGTCTGCTCCGGCGTGAACGGCCGGCGCGAAATGCTCGACCGATCCCGCACCGCCGGAGGCGATCACCGGTACCGACGAGATCTCGCGCATCAGCGACACGAGCTCCAGATCGAAACCCTCCCGTGTGCCATCGGCGTCGATCGAGTTGACCAGGAGCTCGCCTGCACCTCGATCGATGGCCTCGCGAGCCCATGCCAGCGCATCCAGCGTCGTCTCGGTGCGGCCACCGTGGGTGGTCACGACGAATCCCGAGTCGACCGCTGCGGAGCGCTTCACATCGAGTGAGAGCACGAGGACCTGCGCGCCGAAGCGATCGGCGATCTCGTCGACGAGCCCGGGGCGAGCGATGGCGGCGGAGTTGACCCCGACCTTGTCTGCTCCGACGCCGAGGAGCCGAGCCACGTCGTCGCCCGAGCGTACCCCTCCCCCGACGGTGAGCGGGATGAAGACCTCTTCGGCGGTGCGCTGAACGACGTCGTAGGTTGTCGCGCGCTCGTCGACAGTCGCGGTGACGTCGAGGAACGTAATCTCGTCAGCGCCCTGCCGAAAATACGCCGCGGCAAGTTCGACGGGGTCTCCCATGTCGCGGAGATTCAGGAAGTTGATGCCCTTCACCACCCGCCCGGCGGCGACGTCGAGGCACGGGATGACGCGCGTCGCGACAGCCATCTAGAGCCTCGCCGCGTGGATCTCGGTCACGAGGATGGCGCGAGCGCCGATGCCGTACAGGGCATCCATCACCTGATTGACGCCCTTGCGCGGGCTCATGACGCGTACAGCAACCCACGACGGGTCCCGGAGCGGCGAGATCGTCGGTGATTCGATACCCGGTGCGATCTCGACTGCGCGATCGACGAGGTCCGCCGGGAGGTCGTAGTCGATGAGAACGTATCGGCGGGCAACCATGACGCCGCGCAGACGCCGCAGGAGAGTCTCGGTCCCCTCGACCTCGCGGGGCCCTCCGATCAGGACGGCTTCGGACTCCAAAAGCACCGGGCCGAAGATCTCCAGCCCCGCCTGCTTGAGGGTCGTGCCCGTCGAGACCACATCGGCGACGGCGTCAGCGACGCCCAGGCGCACGGCGGATTCGACCGCGCCGTCAAGCGGAACGAGGTCGACAGCGATCCCGCGCTCGTCAAGGAACGAGTCCACAAGGCCCGGGTAAGCCGTAGCCACGCGCATTCCCTCGAGGTCAGCGAGCTCGGTGAACCTTCCGGGAGGCCCCGCGAAGCGGAAGGTGGAGTCGGCGAAGCCGAGGGACTCGACCTCGCGCGCCGGCATCCTGGCATCCAGCAACAGGTCGCGACCGGTGATCCCGACATCCAGGGCACCCGAGCCGACATACGTCGCGATATCGCGCGGCCGCAGATAGAAGAACTCGACCTCGTTCGCAGGGTCGATGACGTGGAGGTCTTTCGGGTCGCGTCTGCCGGTGTACCCGGCTTCGGTGAGCATGGCGGCAGACGTCTCGGCCAGCGAGCCCTTGTTGGGCACGGCGATTCGGAGCATGGGGGTCTTTCGGGTCGAAGCGGGAGGGGGCGACGGGTTCAGAGATGTCGGTACACGTCCTCGAGCGAAAGACCCTTCGCCAGCATCAACACCTGCAGGTGGTACAACAATTGCGAGATCTCTTCAGCTGCAGCCTCGTCAGACTCGTACTCGGCGGCCATCCACACCTCAGCGGCCTCTTCGACGATCTTCTTGCCGATCGCGTGGATGCCAGCATCGAGCTCTGCGACGGTCCCCGAACCCTCGGGACGGGTCTGCGCCTTCACCGTCAATTCGGCGAACAGCTCTTCGAAGGACTTCACCATGCCAGGGTAGCGAACCGCGCGGCCTGCTCGGTCAGTGCCGATGGGCGTGCGCACCGCGAGAACGCAGCCCTGCGATCGCAGCATCCGGGTCGCCCGCCCCGAACACGGCTGATCCGGCGACGAACGTGTCGGCCCCGGCTGCGGCGGCCTGTTCGATCGTGGACTCCGAGATGCCGCCGTCCACCTGCAACCACACCGCGGAACCGCGGCGGCGGCATTCATCGGCGAGGGTCCGGAGCTTGGGCATCATGTCAGCCATGAAGGACTGACCGCCGAATCCGGGTTCGACGGTCATCACGAGGATCTGGTCGAACTCGTCGAGGATGTCGAAGAGCGGCTCGACCGGTGTAGCCGGCTTCAGTGCGATTCCGGCGCGTGCCCCCATGGACCGCAGTCGGCGCGCCAGAGGCACGGGCTCTGCGGTTGCCTCGGTGTGGAAGGTCACGGATGCCGCGCCGATCTCTGCATAGCCCGGTGCCCAGCGGTCGACATCGTCGATCATGAGGTGCACATCCAGCGGCACGGGCGATGTCGCCTGGATTCGCTCGACCATCTGCGGACCGAACGTGAGGTTGGGGACGAAGTGATTGTCCATCACGTCGACGTGAACGAAGTCGGCGGCGGCGATGCGCTGCAGTTCCGTCTGCATGTTGACGAAGTCGGCGGCGAGGATGCTGGGATTGATGCGCACCGTACTGTCATGCGTCGCGGCGTCGGGGGAACTCACCCGTCCATTATGGGCGAGGGCGCCCGTCAGCCACGTCGTCGCAGGAGTGTGATCGACATCGCGTCGGTGCCGTGCCGGTGGGGCCACAGCTGCGCGCGTCCACCGCCCGAGCCCGGGGTCGCCAGATCCGGAACGTTTCGCGAGACCCGACGCAGCACGCCCCGCGCATCCAGTTCCTCCAGCTCATTGCGGTGCTGGTCCAGCACCGCCGCGACAACATCGCGCGTTTCCGCAAGGTGCGGAGAGCACGTTACGTACGCGACGACACCGCCGGGGCGGAGCCCCGTCACTGCCGCGGACAGCAGCTCGCCCTGGAGTTCTGCGAGCGGCGCGACATCCTGCGGGGACTTTCGCCACCGCGATTCGGGCCGTCGTCGCAGTGCACCGAGGCCCGTGCACGGGGCATCCACGAGGATTCGGTCGTAGGCTGCAGAGCCTGCCCTTTCCCTCCCGTCTTCCTCAGAGACGGGAACCTCGAACGGGATCGGCTCGAGGGACCGGCGAACCAAACCGGCGCGCGTGGATGACACCTCGTTGGCCTCGAGGTCCACAGGGCTCCCGACCTCCCGCGCCTCCAGTGCGCGCGCGGCCAGCAGAGCGGTCTTTCCGCCGGGTCCTGCGCACAGGTCGAGCCAGCGCTCTCCGGGTCGCACGGGGTCGACCTCCGAGAGGACCAGGGCCGCGAGCTGGGATCCCTCGTCCTGGACCCGTAGCGCGCCGCCGGAGGCGGCGACGAGCCTGCCGGGATCGCCCGCCGGTGCGCGGAAGCCGTACGGCGAAAAGGACGTCGGCTCCGACCCTTCGGGGATGGCTGCAAGACCGGGAAGCGCGGTCATCGTTACGCGCGGTGGGTCGTTGTCGGCGGCGAGCAGATCGGTGAGCTCGCCCGCGCGTCCCTCGTCGTCCAGAGCCCGCCGGAGCGCCCGGATCACCCACACCGGGTGGGAGGTGCGCACCGAGAGGCGTTCATCGTCCGATCGGGCAGCCTCCTCGGCGCGGGAGATCCAGGTCGCGGCATCCGCGCCGCCGATTCTGCGCAGAACGGCGTTGACGAAGCCGACAGCGCGCTGCCCCGCGCTTGCCCGCGTGAGCGCAACCGACTCGTTGACTGCAGCGTGCGGCGGGACCCTCGTGGCCAGGAGTTGATGCACGCCGAGACGCAGGATGTCGAGCACGGGCGGGTCGAGAGTCTCGGTCGGACGGTTCGCGGCGACGGCGATGACGGCATCCCAGGTTCCCTGTTGCCGCAGGGTTCCATAGGTCAGCTCCGTCGCGAGCGCTGCGTCCGCAGGACTCAGCTGTGCCCGGGCGATGGCTGTCGGCAGGACGAGATTCGCGTACGCATCGGCGTCATGGACCGCGCGCAGAGTGTCGAACGCGACCCGCCGGGCAGACAGTGCACTGCTCATGCCGTGGCCCCGCTCGCTCCGGGAGACGGCTCGCCGGCGTTGCCAGTGTCGAACTGGAGCTCGCTCAGCCGGGTGCCGCGCCACCAATCTCCGGCATCCATCGCAGGCTTGCCGGCAGGCTGGACACGCTGCAGCGCGATCGGGTGAGTGGCGGTTCCGACGATCACCTGCTTCGCGTGAGATGCCGCCAGTCCGGGGCGCAAGCGCGGTGAGTCGGCGGAGGCCGGGCCGGCGGCGAGGATCTTCAGCCGTGAGCCGTCAGCCGTCGCGAAAGCGCCCGGCTCCGGAGTGACGCCGAAGATCCGCGACACGACCTGTTCCCGAGGCTGCTCCCAGTCGACGCGACCGTCCTCGATCGAGAGCTTCGGTGCGTAGGTCGGCTCGCCTTGTTGCGGGCGGGGCCGAGCGGTGCCGTCTGCGATCTCGCCGACGACCGCCGCGAGCAGCTCGGCGCCGGACTCCGCAAGGGTCGCCAGCAGATCGCCTGCTGTCGCGTCTGCGGGGCGAGGGAAACGAATCTCGCCGAAAATGTCGCCCTCGTCGAGTCCGTGCGTCAGCTGAAAGACGTCGGCTCCCACCTCGGGATCTCCTGCGATGATCGCGTGCTGCACCGGAGCGGCACCCCGCCACCGGGGCAGCACGGAAAAGTGAAGATTGATCCAGCCGTGCCGGGGCGTCGAGAGCAGAGGCTCACGGACCAGTCCGCCATAGGCCACGATCACGCCAAGATCGGGCTGCGCCTCTCGCACCGCCGTGAGCGCTTCCTCATCGAGGCGCGCGGTGCGATGCACTGCAAGGCCCAGTTCGAGGCCGGCAGCGGCCACCGGTGAGGGAGTCAGGACGCGTCGGCGGCCGATTGGTGCATCGGGGCGTGTGATCACGAGAGGCACCTCGTGACCGGCGTCCACGAGGGCGAGAAGCGACGGTACCGCGGGCTGCGGAGTACCAGCGAACACGATTCTCATTGCTGTATCTCCAGGTTCAGGTCGGGCAGGTCCATACGGATGCGTAGGGTGGCGCGCGAGCCACCGCGTGTCCGCGATCGCCGTCCCCGCAGCGCTGAAGCGACAAGAGCCGCGCGCAGGGAGCGCGCGACGTCGGGTCCATCGTGGTAGTCGCAGCGCACGAGCGCGCGCACGTTGTCATCTCGTGAGTCGGTTGCGGGCAGCGGCACGGGCCCGAGGATGTCACCGGCACGCAACCGCGGCACGTCCGTCCTCACGGCGGCCAGCGCGGTCTCCACTGCCGGTCGGGCCCCCTCCAACGCGGCGACACGAACGGCGGGCGGCATGCGAAGCTCCGCGCGCTCGGCCAGTTCCGCGCGCGCGAATGCCGGCTGGGTCCAGGTAGCCAGGGCTCGGCCGAGTGTCCCGGCGACTCCGACCAGGTGCACCGGCGCACCCGGTGCGGCCAAGGCCGCCGCGTTCGACCACCAGCGCAGGCAGTGCTCCGCGATCCGCAGATCGTCGGCGAGCAGCATCCGTTCGCCGTCCAGGAGCAGGACTGCGCGGTATCCGCCCGCGGTTCGGGGCTCTGCCCCCCGGGTCGCGATGACCAGGGCCGGTGCGGCCGGCACGTCGAGGACCTGATGCTCGGCGTCCGAGACGATGACCCGGACGCCGGGAAACGCGCGACCCAGCTCCTCGGCGGTGCGGCGGCTCCCGGAGCCGATAAGCAGAAAGCGTGTGCCCCCGCACGACGCGCAGGTCCAGCCCTCAGCGCGGCGTCCGCACGCGGAGCAGGTGGGTGTCGCCCCTCGCGCTCCGGCCTGGAGCGATCCGCCGCAGGCGCGGCAGCGTGCGGGATGCCGGCAGTCGGCACAGGCGAGCACTGGCGCATAACCGGGACGAGCGACCTGCACCAGAACCGGACCGCTCCGAACTGCCTCGCGCGCGGCGGTGAACGCCGCAGAGGGGACCCGCGCGGTCCCGGTCTCCCCCTCGCGCAGTGGTGTGAGCACCACGCGGGGAGCTGCTGGACGGGCTGCGCGGAGTTCCTCCACCCACCCGATATCGACAAGACGTTGGACGTCGGTGGTGCGGGTGAACCCGGCGAAGATAAGCGCGAACTGTTCCTGCTCTTGCCGGACCAGCGCGGCGTCGCGCGCGTGGACGCCGGGTGAGAGCGGCTCACGCAGAAGCGGATCGCCGTCGTCCCAGACAGCGACAAGCCCGAGGGCGTGGACTGGCGCGTAGACGGCGGATCGGTTGCCGATCACGATCGACGGCGTGGGCTCGAGTACCCGCAGGTACGCGCCGTAGCGGGCGGGGGCGCTTTGAGCTGCATCCGTCCGGATGACTGCCTCACCGAGTCCGTGCGCGATCAGGCCCTGCTCGAGCTGGTCGAGATCTCGGTGGTCGGGCACGACGAGGATGCTGCTGCGTCCTGCCGCCAGCAGCTGCGCGGACGCGGCAGCGAGAACGCCCACCCACCCCGGTGCGGGCGAGCCAGGCGTTACCGGAGTGGTCGGTGCCGTCAGCGCGATGCGAGCACCTCGGGAGAGCGATTCCTCCAAACCGGGGAAGCTTGCAAGCCCTGCTGCCGCCCATTCTGCGGTGGATGCCTGAACCTCGGGAGCGGCCGCCCGTTCGGCGTTCTGCCACGAGCGTTCGGCCCGCACCATCCGTCGCGGCACGACCAGGCGCAGTATGTCGGATGCCGACCCCGCCGACCGGTCGGCGACCTTTCGTGCGAGGTCGTAGAGCCGCCGAGGCAGCACGGGTACCGGAGAGATGACTGACTCGAGCTCCGAGAGGGGGCGGTCAGCGGCGGGTTCATCGTCCAGCTCTACGATGAAGCCGTCAACGATACGGCCAGCCGCACGAAGCGGCACGCGCACGCGGACTCCCTCTCGAGCCTCAGGTGCCAGCTCGTCGGGAATCTCGTAGTCGAAGAGCCGATCCAGTTGTGGCAGCGGGGAATCCAGGAGCACTCGCGCGATGCGCCGAGTGGTCATGTCAGAGACCGGCGGCTGAGCGCAGGTCGTCGACGCGGTCCGTGCGCTCCCAGGTGAAGTCCGCAAGCTCCCGGCCGAAGTGCCCGTAGGCCGCGGTCTGCGCATAGATCGGGCGGAGCAGATCGAGCTGGTCGATGATCGCCTTCGGGCGCAGGTCGAAGACGTCCAGAATCGCCGTCGTGATGATCTCATCGGCCACGTGGGCGGTCCCGAACGTCTCGACGTACAGGCCGACCGGAGCTGCCTTGCCAATGGCGTAGGCGACCTGCACTTCGAGCCGATCAGCGAGTCCTGCAGCCACCGCGTTCTTCGCTACCCACCGCATGGCGTAGGCAGCAGAGCGGTCGACCTTCGAGGGGTCCTTGCCGCTGAACGCTCCGCCGCCGTGACGCGAGGCGCCGCCATAGGTGTCGATGATGATCTTCCGGCCGGTCAGGCCAGCATCCCCCTTCGGGCCGCCGATGACGAACGGGCCCGCCGGGTTGATGTAGTAGGTGACGCCCGAGAGATCGAGTCCGGTGCTCTCCAGAACCGGATCGATGACGACCTCCTGTATCTGGGCGCGCAGGTCCTCTTGCGAGATGTCGGGATGGTGCTGGGTCGAGAGCACCACGGACTCGACGGTGCGCGGGACGGCGCCTTCGAACCCGAGGGTGACCTGCGTCTTGCCATCGGGACGAAGGAACGGCAGCGCACCCGAGCGCCGGGAATCGGCGAGGCGTTCAGCCATGCGGTGCGCCGTCCATGCGGCCATCGGCATCAGCTGCGGCGTCTCGGTCGTCGCATAGCCGAACATGATGCCCTGGTCGCCCGCGCCCTGCTCGTCGCGGGGGTCGGACGATCCGCGTTCACGCTGCTCGAAGGCCTTGTTCACCCCCGAGGCGATGTCTGAGGACTGCGCCCCGATCGAAATGCTCACGCCGCACGAGTCGCCGTCGAAGCCGGTCTCGCTCGAGGTGTATCCGATGCGGTTGACGACGTCGCGAACGATCGCGGGAATCTCGACGTACGCGGAAGTGCTCACCTCACCCGCGACATGCACGAGTCCGGTGGTGACGAGGGTCTCGACCGCGACGCGTCCGCTCGGATCCTCGCTGAGGATCGCGTCGAGGATGCTGTCGGAGATCTGGTCGCAGATCTTGTCGGGGTGACCTTCCGTGACCGATTCGGACGTGAACAGACGCAACGCGGTCATGGAGCTCCCGTCAGTGGTGGACGTCGATCAGTATCGCGACGGCGTACGACACCGACGCGCAAAGAGGTGATCGTCAGTCGATCGGACGGAGGCGAAGCTTGTCTTCGTTGATCTCGTGGAGCGCGATGGTCAGGGGCTTGTCCTCGACGGTCGAGTCGACCAGCGGTCCCACGTTGTCGAAGAGGTTCCCCTCGTGCAGGTCGGAGTAGTAGTCATTGATCTGACGCGCGCGCTTGGCTGCGTAGATCACGAGCTGGTACTTCGAGTCGACCTTCTCGAGAAGGCTGTCGATGGGGGGCTCGATGATGCCCTGGTTGTTCCCGGCCATGGCGGAATCCCTTCGCTGGCGACGGATGTCGGTGAGAGGTCTGTGGCGCCGCTGTCGCGCTCAGCGCGCGGGCGCATTCATCAATTCTACGACCTCGCGCGCCGCAACGGCGACGTCGCCGTTCACGACGCGGTAATCGAACTCGTCTTGGGCCGCCAATTCCACCCGTGCCGTGCGCAGGCGTCGCGAACGTTCCTCCGCGTCCTCCGTGCCTCGACCGACCAGTCGGTTGACCAGTTCGTCCCAGCTGGGCGGAAGGAGGAACACCAGCGTCGCGTCGGGCTGGGCCGCGCGAACCTGTCGCGCGCCCTGCAGATCGATCTCGAGCAGAACTGCTTGACCGCGATCGAGAGCTGCGCGGATCGGTGCGCGCGGGGTGCCGTAACGGTACGCGTTGTGCACGGTAGCCCACTCGAGAAGCTCGCCATCGGCGATGAGCCGATCGAACTCGGCATCGTCGACGAAGTAGTAGTGCTCGCCGTCGCGTTCGCCAGGGCGGGGCGGGCGAGTGGTCGCCGAGACTGACAGGTGGATTTCGGGGTGATGAGCGCGGATGTACTGAGCCACCGTTCCCTTGCCGACAGCTGTCGGCCCCGCGAGCACGACCAGCGCCGACCGGTCAGCGCGTGGGCGCGGCTCGGGTACACGGTCATCGAGGAACGCGCGCAGGGCCTGCTGCTGTCGGCGGCCAAGCCCGCCGAGCCGCTTCACCGGGGAGATCTGAAGACGCTCGAGAATTCTGTCCCGCTTTCCGACGCCGATTGCGGGGATCGCGGTGAGGAACTCGGTGACACGCATGGCGCCGGCCGGTGAATGCGGAGCCGCAAGCGCTCGGCTGAGCAACTCCTGGGGGCTGATCACACGAGTGGCGACATCCTGCTTCAGCGAGGCACGCTCCCGTCGCGCGGCGACGGCACGCTGCGATGCTGCGACGCGGTCGACGTCGGGAGGGGCGGGGCGCTCAGTCATGGCTGGTTCGCGGATACAGGGCCGCACGCTCCTCGATGCGCGTCTCCAGGCGGTCCGGTCCGACAGCGAGGATGCTTCGGCTCTCGGACGCGACGACGTTGGTTGCCACATACCCGAACAGCCGCGTCAGATCGGCGGGCTGCGCCCCCTGCGCACCGAAGCCGGGAGCCAGGATGGGCGTTCCGGCGAGGATGACGTCGCGGAGTCCGAAGGCTGCACGGTCGACGGTTGCTCCGACGACCAGCCCCGCCGAACCGAGTGCGCCGGGTAGGCCGATGTTGAGGGAACCGATCTCGCGCGCCACCCGGGCCGCGACGCTCTCGTCGCCGGGAGCCGAGTCATCTCGGGTGAGAGCGGTCTGTACCGGAAGGCCCTCGGGATTGCTGGTCGCAGCGAGAACGAATACGCCCTTCTCTCGGCGGATCGCCGTCGTGATGGTGGCGTAGAGCGAGTCGGGACCCAGGTACGGGCTCAGCGTCACGGCGTCAGCCTCGAGCGGAGATCCGGGCTCGAGCCACGCGGCGGCATAACCGTCCATCGTCGTGCCGATGTCTCCGCGCTTGGCATCGGCGATCACGATCAACCCAGCGCTCCGGGCCGCTGCCAAGATGTCCTCCAGGGCCGCGAATCCCGCCGAGCCGTAGCGCTCGAAGAACGCGACCTGAGGCTTCACGACACCCACGCGACCCGCGCACGCCTCCACCACACGGAGCCCGAACCGGCGCGCTCCGTCAGCGGTGGCATCCAACCCCCACGACTCCAACAGGCTCGCATGCGGGTCGATACCCACACACAGCGGACCGAACCGGCCTAGCGAGTCCCACAGTCGAGCGCCGAACGACCTCACGCGCGCTCAGCCCTCTCGATCGCGTAGTCCTGCAGGCTCTTGACCTCGAAGCCTTCGCGAAGCACCGGGAAGGCACTCACCGCGGCGCCGAGGACCGCCATGGTCGTGAACAGAGCCTTGTCGCCGGCCACAGCGGCGGCACGGATCTCGTATCCATCGGCCCGGGCCATCCCGCCGCTTGGGGTGTTGACCACGATGTCGATGCGTCCCTCGTTGATGAGATCCACGACGTTGGTCTCACCCGAGGCTTGCGTCGCGGAGTACTTGTTCACGACTTCGACGGCGATCCCGTTGCGGGCGAGGATCTCGGCGGTGCCCTCGGTGGCGAGCAGCTCGAATCCGAGCTCCTGCAGCCGGTGGGCGGGGAGGATCACCGCGCGCTTGTCGGCATCCGACACCGAGATGAAGACGGTTCCCGACAGCGGCAGTCCGCCGTATGCAGCGGCCTGGCTCTTCGCGAAAGCCGTCGGAAAGTCGCGGTCGATGCCCATGACCTCGCCGGTAGAGCGCATCTCGGGCCCGAGGACAGAGTCGACGATCTGACCGTCCTTGGTGCGGAAGCGCTTGAAGGGCAGCACGGCTTCCTTGACGGCAACCGGGGCGTCCAGCGGCACACGAGAGCCATCGGATGCCGGCAGCAGCCCCTCGGCGATGAGATCGGCGATCGACGTGCCTGCCATGATGCGGCTGGCCGCCTTCGCGAGCGGGATGCCCAGGGCCTTCGATACGAAGGGAACGGTGCGGCTTGCGCGGGGGTTCGCCTCGATGACGTAGAGCACACCGGCACTGATCGCGAACTGGACGTTGAGGAGGCCCCGGACGCCGACACCGGACGCGATGGCGAGGGTCGCTTCGCGAACGCGATCGATCTCGGTGCGTCCTAGCGAGACCGGTGGCAGGGTGCAGCTGGAGTCGCCGGAGTGGATACCGGCCTCCTCGAGGTGTTCCATCACGCCACCGATGTAGAGCTGGTGGCCGTCGTAGAGCGCGTCGACGTCGATCTCGATGGCATCGTCGAGGAACCGATCGACCAGGAGCGGCATCCCGGGGCCGATGATGGCCTGGTCGGCGATGCGCACGAAGTAGTCGCGCAAGCTGGCGGTGTCGTACACGATCTCCATGCCGCGTCCTCCGAGAACGAAGCTCGGACGAACGAGCACGGGATACCCGATGTCTTCGGCGACGGCAACCGCGCCCTCGACGTCGACGGCGGTGCCGTGGCGCGGTGCGACGAGACCCGCATCAGCCAGGATGCCGCTGAACAGGCTCCGCTCCTCTGCAAGGTCGATCGCGGCCGGGCTCGTGCCGAGGATCGTATAGCCGGCTGCCTCGATGCCCTTGGCCAGCCCCAGCGGGGTCTGCCCGCCGAGCTGGCAGACGACGCCGAGGATCGTGCCCGAGCGCGCCTCGGCGTGCAGCACCTCCAGAACGTCTTCGAGCGTGAGCGGTTCGAAGTAGAGCCGGTCGGAGGTGTCGTAGTCGGTCGACACCGTCTCGGGGTTGCAGTTGACCATGATCGTCTCGAAGCCCGCGTCGCTGAGAGCGAACGAGGCGTGCACGCACGAGTAGTCGAACTCGACGCCCTGACCGATACGGTTCGGTCCCGAGCCGATGATCACGACCTTGGTGCGCTCCGACGGCGTGACCTCGGTCTCAGCGTCATAGCTGGAGTAGTGGTACGGGGTGAGCGCGGGGAACTCGCCGGCGCAGGTGTCGACCGTCTTGTATACGGGCCGGATATCGAGACCGTGGCGGATGCCGCGCGCTTCGGTTTCGGTGATCCCCCGCAACTCAGCGATCTGCGCGTCGCTGAAGCCGTGCTCCTTGGCGATCCGCAGTGTTTCGGCATCCAACTCCCCCGCTGCGGCGATGAATGCCGCGACCTCGTTGATGAGCACGATCTGATCGAGGAACCAGGGGTCCATCGCTGTCGCCTCGAACGCCTGCTCAACGGTCGCGCCCTTGCGGAGGGCCTGCTGGAGGACGACGATACGACCGTCGGTGGGTGTCCGAGCGATCTCGAGCAGCTCCTGGACGCTGCGTTCTTCTGGGCCCCAGTGAAAGCTCGAGCCGCGCTTCTCGAGCGATCGAAGGGCCTTCTGCAAGGCCGTCGCGTAGTTACGGCCGATCGCCATGGCCTCGCCGACGGACTTCATGGTTGTCGTGAGCGTGGTGTCGGCGGCCGGGAACTTCTCGAAGTTGAAGCGCGGCACCTTCACGACGACGTAGTCGAGCGTCGGCTCGAAGCTTGCCGGAGTGACCTTGGTGATGTCGTTGGGGATCTCATCGAGCCGGTAGCCGATGGCGAGCTTGGCGGCGATCTTCGCGATCGGGAAGCCGGTGGCCTTCGACGCCAGCGCCGACGAGCGCGACACGCGGGGGTTCATCTCGATGACGATGATTCGTCCGCTGGCGGGATCGACGGCGAACTGGATGTTGCAGCCGCCGGTGTCGACGCCGACCGCACGGATGATGTCGATGCCGATATCGCGCAGCCGCTGGTACTCGCGGTCGGTGAGGGTCAGCGCCGGCGCAACGGTGATCGAGTCGCCGGTGTGGACGCCGACGGGGTCGACGTTCTCGATCGAGCACACGACCACCGTGTTGTCGGCGGTGTCGCGCATCAGTTCGAGCTCGTACTCCTTCCAACCCAGGATCGACTCCTCGAGCAGCACTTCGTGGGTCGGCGAGTCGTGCAGGCCGGCACCGGCGATGCGGCGCAGGTCTGCCTCGGTGTACGCGAAGCCCGACCCCAGTCCCCCCATCGTGAACGACGGCCGAACGACGAGCGGATAGCCGAGCTCCTCGGCACCCGCGAGCACTTCATCCATCGTGTGACAGATGCGGCTGGCAGCGACATCCGCGCCGGCTTCGATCACGAGCTCCTTGAAGACCTGGCGGTCCTCACCCTTGCGGATCGCGTCCACCTTCGCGCCGATGAGCTCGACGTCGTACTTCTCGAGGATGCCGCGGTCGTGCAGCGCCATGGCGGCGTTGAGTGCCGTCTGACCGCCGAGCGTCGGCAGAATCGCGTCGGGCTTCTCCTTCGCGATGATCGTCTCGATGACTTCGGGGGTGATCGGTTCGATGTAGGTCGCGTCGGCGAAGTCGGGGTCGGTCATGATCGTGGCGGGGTTGGAATTGACCAGGATCACCCGCACGCCTTCGGCGCGGAGTACGCGGCAGGCTTGGGTACCGGAGTAGTCGAACTCGCAGGCCTGGCCGATGACGATCGGGCCGGAGCCGATGACCAGGACGGAGCGGATGTCGTCGCGCTTAGGCATTCGCTTCTTTCGTGCTGAGGTTCGCGCGAACAAGCTCGGCGAACCGGTCGAACAGGTAGTTGGCGTCGTGTGGGCCGGCGGCGGCCTCGGGGTGGTACTGGACCGAGAAGGCCGGGATGTCCAGGGCGCGAAGGCCCTCGACGACCCGGTCGTTGAGCCCGATGTGGCTCACCTCGACGCGCCCGTAACCCTGGGGACTGTCGAACGGTTCATCCAAGGGTGCGTCGACGGCGAAGCCGTGGTTGTGGGCGGTGATCTCGACGCGGCCGGTCTGCTTGTCCAGGACCGGCTGGTTGATGCCCCGATGACCGAACGGCAGTTTGTAGGTGTCGAGGCCGAGGGCGCGGCCGAGCAGCTGGTTGCCGAAGCAGATGCCGAAGAACGGAACCCGATCATCGAGCACGGATCGCAGGAGCGAGACGTGATCCGCAGAGGCCGATGGGTCACCCGGGCCGTTCGAATAGAAGACCCCGACCGGGTCGATCGCGCGGATGTCGTCGATCGTGGCATCCTGCGGCAGCACGTGGACGTCGAACCCACGGGCGGCGAGGTTCTCGATCGTCGCCTTCTTGATACCGAGGTCGATGACCGCGAGAGACCCGAGCCTCTCCCCCGTCGCCGGGGTGATCTCCGCGGCCGTCACCGAGACGGATGCCGAGAGGTTCTGGCCGGCCATCAGCGGCGCTTCCCGCACCAGGCGTAGCTGTTCCTCGGCGTCCAGGGATGCAGCGTCTCCGGAGAAGACGCCACCGCGCATCGACCCGACCGACCGGATGTGACGGGTAACCGCGCGGGTATCGATTCCGCTGATCCCCACGATGCCGTCGCGTTCGAGTGCTTCGTCGAGGGATTCATCGGCTCGCCAGTTCGACACGACGCGCGAGGGATCGCGGACGATGTAGCCGGCGACCCAGATCCGGCGCGACTCGGGGTCCTCGTCGTTCATTCCCGTATTGCCGATGTGGGGCGCGGTCTGCAGCACGATCTGACCCGCGTAGGACGGGTCTGTGAGGGTCTCCTGGTAGCCGGTCATGCCGGTCGCGAAGACGACCTCGCCCAGAGTCACGCCGCGCGCCCCATAGGCGCGCCCACGGAATCGGGTTCCGTCCTCGAGGACGAGCACGGCGGGATCGGTGGTGAACAAGCTCATTCGGAATCTCCGGTTGCGGTGGAGGGGTCGGTGGCATCGGCGAGCGGCGCGAGGGCGTCGGCCAGCTGTCTGGCCGAGGTGTCGCGGGGGCGAAGGTAGGTGTCGACGACCACGCCGGTGTCGGCGAGCCAGCTCAGACGCACGAGGCCGTCCTTCTCGACGACACGATCGATCGTGAGGGTGGCCTGTGTGACGGCGGTGATCCTGTCAGCCGGGATGGTGATTCGCGGCTGGTTGGTCAGGTCCAGCGCGACAGCGGCATCCGTCACGGTGACAGTCACCGGTGATCGGAAACCGAGGCCCGGGGCAGCGATCCGTTCCAGCGGAGCATCGTGGACCGTGGTCGCGACGTAGAGCGCGTCTATCGTCTCGCGGGGTACGTCCGCAGCGTTCAGCTCGGCTGGCTGGATGAGGGGGGTCCGATCGCGACGGGCACGTCGCACCCAGCCCCAGGCGGCGAGTCCCAGCAGCACCACGGCCACCGCGACCATCACGAGGACGGCGGCCTCGCGGGTCATGACACCACCCCCGGCGTCTCGAGAAGAGCTCCGTCAGCCACGGTCACGGTGCCCCGGTTGATCGTCCAGCGGATCTCGCCAGGCAGTTCTTCGCCGAGGTAGGGCGAGTTACGGCTGCGCCCGCGAAGATCATCGACCGAGAAGGTGGTTTTCGGCGCCGGGTCGTAGAGCGTGAACGATGCCGGGTTGCCCGCCGCCACGGGAGTGCCGTGCCCGCTGAGGCTCCCGATCCGCGCCGGCGCTGCCGACATCGCGCGCGCGACATCCGTCCACGTCATCCGACCGGTGTCGACCATCGTCCTGTGCACGACACGGAGGGCGCTTTCCAGACCGACCATCCCGTGGGATGCCGCCTGCCATTCACACGCCTTTGTCTCGCTCGGGTGCGGCGCATGGTCGGTTGCCACGATGTCGATCGTTCCGTCGGCAAGGCCTTCGCGCACGGCTTCGACATCCTCGGCGGTGCGAAGGGGCGGGTTGACCTTGAACCGCGCGTCATAGCCGCGAACGCGATCCTCGGTGAGCAGCAGGTGGTGCGGGGTCACCTCGGCAGTGACATCGATTCCGCGTTTCTTGGCCCAGCGGATGATGTCGACAGACCCCGCCGTCGAGAGGTGACAGACGTGCAGGCGCGACCCGACGTGCTCTGCCAGCAGCACGTCCCGGGCGATGATGGCCTCCTCGGCGACAGCCGGCCATCCCGCCAGGCCGAGTTCGGCCGAGACCACACCCTCGTTCATCTGCGCGCCTTCGGTCAAGCGCGGGTCTTGCGCGTGCTGGGCGATGACGCCGCCGAATGCCTTGACGTACTCGAGGGCGCGCCTCATGATCACGGGATCCCAGACGCAGAACCCGTCGTCGCTGAACACACGGACCCGGGCCCGGGAGGTAGCCATGGCGCCGAGCTCCGCGAGCCGCTCTCCCTTCTGGCCGACGGTGACGGCCCCGATGGGCTGGACGGTGACGTAGCCGGCGGCCTCGCCGAGTGCCAGCTCCTGTTCGACAACTCCGGCGGTGTCGGCAACCGGGGACGTGTTGGGCATCGTGAAGACCGTGGTGAAGCCTCCGGCAGCTGCTGCGCGCGAACCGGTGAAGATCGTTTCGGATGCCTCGAAGCCCGGCTCGCGGAAGTGCACGTGAAGGTCGACCAGTCCGGGAAGTGCGATGAGGCCCGACGCGTCGATCACGCGCGCGCCGGGCTTGTCCAGCGCGGAGCCTGTCTCGACGATCATGCCGTCTTGCACGAGCAGATCTGTGCGGGTGCCGTCCACGAGCTCGGCGCCGCGAACCAGGAGGACCTCGGTCATGCTCGTTCCTCCCCTGTCGTTGTCGTCGCTGTGGTTGTCGTCGAACCCGCCAGCAGCAGGTAGAGCACCGCCATCCTGACCGACACGCCGTTGGCTACCTGTTCCAGGACTGTCGATTGAGCCGAGTCGGCGGCTTCGGCGGAGATTTCGAGCCCACGATTCATGGGGCCCGGGTGCATCACAATGCTATCGGCGCCGAGGGCCGCGAGCCGCCGTGCGTCAAAGCCCCAGCGCCTCGCGTACTCCCGCTCGCTCGGGAAATGCGCTGCGTTCATGCGCTCCAGCTGGATGCGCAGCAGCATCAGCACGTCGGGAGCTGCTGCTATAGCTTCGTCGAGGTCGTAGATGACGTGAGCGGGCCAGGCCGATACATCCTGCGGCACGAGCGTCGGCGGAGCGACGAGGGTAACGTGCGCTCCCAGCGTGTGCAGCAGCCACATGTTCGAGCGCGCCACGCGGGAATGGAGCACATCGCCCACGATCGCGACCCGGGTGCCGGCGAGATCCCGGCCACGACTGTCATCGCCGTAGAGACGCTTGCGCATCGTAAACGCGTCGAGCAGCGCCTGCGTGGGATGCTCGTGGGTTCCGTCGCCGGCGTTCACGACGCCCGCACTGATCCAGCCGCTCGTGGCGAGGGTGTGCGGCGCGCCGGATGCTCCGTGGCGGATGACGACGGCATCCGCGCCCATCGCTTGGAGCGTCTGTGCGGTGTCCTGCAGGGACTCGCCTTTCGAGACCGACGAGCCCTTGGCTGCGAAGTTGATGACATCGGCTGACAGGCGCTTGGCAGCCGCCTCGAAGGATATGCGAGTGCGAGTCGAGTCCTCGAAGAAGAGGTTCACGACGGTCTTGCCGCGCAGGGTCGGCAGCTTCTTGACCTCTCGGCGTTGCGTGTCCGACATGTCTTCGGCGGTGTCGAGGATACGAAGCGCGTCGGCCCGGCTGAGGGTCGCTGTGTCGAGCAGGTGTCTCATGATCGGATGCTCACCTCGTCCTCGCCGTCGATCTCGCGAAGGCGGACCGCCACGTGCTCCGATCTGGAGCTCGGCAGGTTTTTGCCCACGAAGTCCGGCCGGATCGGCAGCTCGCGGTGTCCGCGGTCCACGAGGATCGCGAGGCGCACTGCTGCTGGCCTGCCGATGTCTTGCAGGGCATCGAGCGCTGCGCGGATGCTCCGCCCCGAAAAGAGCACGTCGTCGACGAGCACGACGGTCTTCCCGTCGATGCCCGAGTCCGGGATGCGTGTGGGGTGGGGCGTCCGCGTCGGATTGCGGTGCAGGTCGTCGCGGTACATCGTGACGTCGAGTGAGCCGACGGGCACCGCTTGGCCGGTGAAGCCGCTGATCAGCGCAGCGATGCGCTCTGCCAGCGGCACGCCGCGGGTCGGGATGCCGAGGAGGACGAGCTCGCCGGCACCGCGATTGGATTCGATGATCTCGTGAGAGATTCTCGTCAGAGCGCGTGAGATGTCGGCATCCTGCATGACTGCGCGGGTGCTCATCGTCGCTCCCTTCTCCGCCTCACAGGACGGTGTTAAAGGTTGCTGTAGTCCGAGCCTACCGGAAGCGCTCGTCAGGGAATCGCAGGCGCGTCAGCCGTCTCGATGATCCGCTGTGACCGGATGGGATGCCCCGTCGTGGTGAGACACTTGCCGCTGGCAAGATCCCACTTCCAGTCGTGCAGGGAACAGGTCAGTACGCCGTCCTCGATCTTGCCGGTCTTGGTGAGGTCGGCCCGGAGGTGCGGGCAACGGCGCTGCACGACCCAGTCCTCGAGCTGCACATCCTCGGTCTGATCTGACTGCTCCGCGTACCAGTTCTCGACGTACTCGATGCGGTCACGCGACAGACACTTGAGGAACGTGGTGAGAAACTCGTTGAATTTGCCGCTGCGACCGACCGAGAACTGCATCGAGAGGAAGATCGAGTTGGACCAGTCGATCTCGTGGTCGGCGATATTGGTCGAGACGAGGTCAGCCGGAATCGTGTACCAGTAGATGCACTCCTCCCCCGCGTACTCGCGAACCTTCGCCTTGGGGAAGTCGACGACCATATCGAGTTCGCCGATGCGGAACCGGACGTTGCCACCGACGCCATCGCGGATCGTCCGGGCCCGCCGCAGGAGCGGCTCCCACCATTCCTTGATCGCCGCGAGCATTTCCTGCGGCGGGAGTACTGTCGCACGCCGCGACTCCTCGGCGCGGACCTCGTCCTGCCGACTGTCGCGCTGCTCGGCGAGGTAGGTCCACTTGTCGTGGAAGATGCGCTCGATCTCGGCATCGGTGTACAGCGTCTGGGTGATCGTCACGTCGGAGCCCACGATGTCGACTTGGGTTCCGGGGATGAAGAGGTGACCCGCCTTGTCAGGCCGCTCCGCGCGCAGGTGCTCGAGGAACTCTGCCTGATCGGTGAAGATCGAATCGTTCTCAAGCCCGGTGCCGTTGTAGCGGAACAACTCTTCGCGCAAGAACATCGGCGGTCCCGCCATCGGGAAGACATGCCCGGCGTCGACCTTGTCGATGTAGTACATCGCGCGCTTGTTCTGCGCGTCGCGCTTGAGCTGCGCGAAGTGTTGCTTCGAATCCTGCGGCAGGTCGTAGACCATGGGCCACCAGATGGCTCCGGAGACTTGGGTGAAGTACGCGTCCGGGCGACCGAAGGCGAGCAGCTTCTCGAGGTCCAGCGGATGCGAGTCGTTCTGGTTCAGGATGCTGGCGGTGCCGTCGTCCACCGACAGCGACGAGTCCCCGATCGGGCCGTCGGAGGGGGCGCGCAGCGGCGTGATCATGAGCGTCATCTCACCGAACGTCACCGGGACGCCGGCTTCCGTGCGGACGATGTTCGTGTAGCCGAGGTCGATCAGGTCGCGTTCGAGGTCATCTGTCGGATACTCCGGCAACAGCACGGGGATGTCGCGGCGGACGTACCGGTGCAGCATCCGGGGATCGAAATGATCGCGATGCCGGTGAGAGATGTAGAGGAAGTCAGCGGCGCCGAAACGCTCCCAATCCAACCCCCGGTTGTCAGGGAACGGGAACCAGGATCCGAAGAACGACGGCCCGATGACCGGGTCGCACAGGATCGAACCTCCCGTGGTCTCGATGAACATGCCGGCATGTCCGAGTCCGGTGATGCGCATGGACGCTCCTCTCCCGAGACGAGTGTAGGCGGCTCCTGCGCGTCGGCAGTGGGATCACGCCGTGCAAATGCGGCGGGTCAGTCGAGCTTTCCCGTGGCAGTCTCGCCCCCGCGCGCCACACGACCGAGCACACCGTGCACGAACGCGCCGGAGTCGTCGGTCGAGAACTCCTTCGCGAGTTCCACCGCCTCATCGATCGCGACGGCGGCGGGAACGCCGTCGTTGTAGACGATCTCCCACGTGCCGATGCGCAACAACGCGCGGTCGACGGCCGGCATTCGGACAAGCGTCCAGCCCTTCGCGGCGGCCGTGATCGCCTCGTCGATCGCCGGCGCATTGTCGATCACACCGTCGACGATTTCACGGGCGTACAGCCACGACGCCTCGCGCGCCGGTTCGGACGCGGCGCGACGGGCTTCTGCGGCAAGTGTCAGCGCGACATCCTCACCGCGGACGTCAGCTTGGAACAGGATGTCCAGCGCACGCTTGCGCGCCTTCGAACGTGCACTCATCGGTGCTGTCGCGTCAGTTGACGCGGCCGAGGTAGTCACCCGTCCGGGTGTCGACCTTGACCTTCGTGCCGGTCTCGAGGAACAGCGGGACCTGGATCTCGTAGCCCGTCTCGACGGTTGCAGGCTTTGTGCCGGCCGACGAGCGGTCGCCCTGCAGACCCGGCTCGGTGTAGGTGATCTCGAGCACAACGGATGCCGGCAGGTCGAGGTAGAGCGCGGTGCCGTTGTTCATCGCGATGGTGACCTGCTGGTTCTCGAGCATGAAGTTCGCCGCGTCGCCGACGGTGGCGGCGGGCACGTTGATCTGGTCGTAGTCGGTCTGGTCCATGAACACGAAGCTGTCGCCGTCGTTGTACAGGTAGGTGTAGTCGCGGCGGTCGACGTTCTCGATCTCGATCTTGGCGCCGGCGTTGAAGGTCTTGTCGACGACCTTGCCGGTCAGGACGTTCTTGAGCTTGGTGCGCACGAATGCGCCGCCCTTGCCCGGCTTGACGTGCTGGAACTCCACGACGCTCCAGAGCTGTCCATCGATGTTGAGGACGACGCCGTTCTTGATGTCTGCGGTGGATGCCATGAGGGGGAAGTTCCGTTCGTGTGCGTGGATGCCGTGCGCCAGTCCGCGGCCGACATCCGAGTCTACGGGAGTCCCGCGCCCGCCCGCACGCGCGCAGATCCGGCATCCGTGAAACACAACCTGGCGCGAGAGACGACAATCCGCCTCACGCGTCAGGTTGTGTCTCAGCGCGTGGGCTCGGTGCGAGCGATCAGCCGTCGGCCCTGCCGGTGAGGATGTCGATGAGGAGCGTGGTCGCCCGCGCGTAGCCGGGTACGCCCTCGCCGATCACGTGGACGGCGGCGATGTCGCGGATGTAGGAGTGGTGGCGAAACTCCTCGCGTGCGTACACGTCAGAAATGTGGACCTCGGCGACGGGAAGCGCGACGCCCGAGAGAGCGTCACGTAGCGACACCGACGTATGAGTCAACCCGCCGGGATTGATCACGATTCCGGCGCAATCCTCTCGAGCTGCGTGGATGGCGTCGATGAGCACGCCCTCGTGGTTCGACTGCAGTGCACGCACCTCGAAGCCGGATGCGGCGGCCGTCCGCGAGACGAGAGCTTCGACATCCGCGAGTGTCTCTCGTCCGTACACGTCGGGCTCGCGGGTCCCGAGCAGATTCAGATTCGGTCCGTTGAGCAGCAGGAGCCGGCGAGGAGTTGACGTCACGGTGTCACTCTATTGCCCGGCGCATTTCGAGCTCGGGCCCGATCGAGCTCACGAGCGTGACGCCGGTCGGTGTGAATCCGATCCGCGCATAAGCACGCTGTGCGCGCAGATTGTCACGGTGGACATCCAGTGTCAGAGCGTCATGCCCGCGTTCTGCGGCCCATGCTGACGCGGCGTCAATGAGATCGCCGAGCAGTCCCCGCCCGCGGAGTCCGGGGTCGATGTACACGCCGACCACATCTGCGCGCGGCGCCGTGAGGGCGCGGCCGAGGTGGTCGATGTCGCCGGAGGCACGCAGCAGCACGGTCGCGGTGCCGATCCAGCGCTCACCGGCAGCGATGGCTACGAACTGTGCAGCATTCTCGCCGAGGGCACCGCCTGCCGTTCGCTCCCGCCAGAAGGAGTCTTCTCGGGCGAGTTCTTCGTCTTGGGTGGTGAGGAATGCCAGCGCCGCGTCCGGGTCGCCGGTCGCACGGATACGCAGGTCGCGCACGTCTGCCCATTCGTGCAGCTGGACTCGACGTACTTCGTATTGCGCTGCCGGACGCGGCAGGTCGCGCACTACTCGGCGACCTCCTGATAGGCGGCGAACAACAGGGATTCGTCGGGGGCCTGCAACACCGTCGGACGCGCGATGTCGTCGAGGACGATGAAGCGCAACATGCTCCCCCGCGTCTTCTTGTCGCGTTGCATCGTCGAGAGCAGCTGCTGCCATGCGCCCGCTCGATAGGTGGTGGGCAGACCGAGCGAGGTCAGGATGTCGCGGTGTCGCTGGGCGGCATCGTCGGAAAGGCGCCCGGCAAGCCGAGAGAGTTCAGCGGCGAACACCATGCCGATCGAGATCGCGGCCCCGTGGCGCCACTGATACCGCTCGGTGTGCTCGATGGCGTGACCGAGGGTGTGACCGTAGTTGAGGACCTCGCGAAGGCCGGCCTCGCGCAGGTCCTCGGAGACCACTCGCGCCTTCATCCCGATCGCCAGCTCGATACACCGTCGGAACGATGCGGATGCCGGATCTGTGGCGGCATCCGGGTCCTGCTCGATCAGCTCGAGGATCTCCGGATGCCAGATGAAGCCGGCCTTCACGACTTCGGCGAATCCCGCGACGGTCTCGTTGCGGGAGAGCGTTTCGAGGAGGTCGAGGTCGCAGACGACGGCGGTCGGTGGCCAGAAGGCGCCCACCAGGTTCTTTCCTTCGGCCGTGTTGATGCCGGTCTTTCCGCCGACCGCCGCGTCGACCATGCCGAGTACCGTCGTCGGGATCTGGACCACGGCCACCCCGCGCAGCCAGGTCGCCGCGACGAAGCCCGCGAGATCAGTGACCGCTCCCCCGCCGAAGCCGACGACGGCATCGGTGCGAGTGAAGTTCGCCTGCCCCATCACCTGCCAGCAGAACGCGGCTACCTCGACGCGCTTGCCGGCCTCGGCGTCGGGCACCTCGGCGAGAAGCACCTGTCGCTCCCCTTGAAGGCGTCCTCGGAGTTCCTCGGCCTGTGCTGACAGTGTCGGCGGGTGCACGATGAGTACCCGCTGGGCGGCTGCCGGGAGGGCCTGCGCAACCGAATCCAGGATGCCGCGCCCGATCGTGATGTCGTAGGGGTTGTCGCCGGTGACGGCGATCGTCGTCGGAGGGGTCATGACTGTTCCTTCGCGGTGTCGCATGGTTCGGATGACGCTGCACGCGGGCGTGCCCAAGCGACGATCTCGTCCACAACGTGCTGCAGGGGGCCGGTCGAGGTGTCGATCGTGATGTCGGCGACGCTCTCATACAGGGGACGACGCTCCTGCCAGATGCGCCGCCACCGCTCCATGGGGTCCTCACCGGTCAGGAGCGGGCGCGCGGTTCCCTGAATCCGCCCCGCCACGACGCGAGGGTCGACAGTGAGCATCACGACATCGCATGTCGCCAGATCCGCACGAGTGTCGGCATTCAACACTGCACCGCCGCCGAGCGACACGACAACACCGCCCCACCCAAGGGCGTTCTGGATTGCCTCACGCTCCCAGGCACGGAACGTCGACTCGCCGTGGGTTTCGAAGATCTGCTCAATCGGCCCATGCTCGCGCTGGATCACGGCATCCGTGTCGATGAACCTGATGCCCAACGCTTTGGCAACGCGACGGCCGATGCTCGTCTTTCCCGCCCCCATGGGGCCGACCAGAACGAGCGGGCTAGTGGGAGCCATCGCCGGTGAGAACCGCGGCATCCAGCAGCGAGTCGTCGCTTTCCGCGCTCGTTCGCAGCGTTCCAGGAATCGCGTCGAGGTAGGACTGCAGGTTGCGTCGTGTCTCAGCGACACTGTCGCCGCCGAACTTCTCAAGCACGACATCAGCGAGCACGAGGGCCGTCATGGCTTCAGCGACCACGCCGGCTGCCGGGACCGCGCACACGTCCGAACGCTGGTGGTGCGCGCTGGCGGTCTCGCCGGAGGCGACGTCCACAGTCCGAAGCGCGTGCGGAACCGTGGCAATCGGCTTCATGCCGGCCCGGACCCGAAGCACCGTGCCGGTAGACATGCCGCCTTCGGTGCCTCCGGCGCGATCGGTGGCCCGGGCGATGCCGCCGTCGGTGGCGAACAGTTCGTCGTGGGCTTCCGAGCCCCGCCGCCGCGTGGTCAGGAATCCATCGCCGACCTCGACGCCCTTGATCGCCTGAATGCTCATGAGCGCTTGCGCTAGCTTGCCGTCGAGCCGGCGATCCCAGTGCACGTGGCTGCCGAGCCCCGGGGGGAGCCCGAACGCGAGCACCTCGACGACACCGCCGAGGGTGTCGCCGGCTTTCCGTGCGTCATCGACTTCGGCAACCATCCGCGCTGAGGTCTCCGGATCGAAGCAGCGCATCAGGTCGGCATCCAGTGCCTCCACGTCATCCGGCGTGGGCAGCGGAGCGTCCCGGGGAGCTTCGACCGGGCCGATACCCACCGTGTGAGAGACAAGACGGATGCCGAGCTCTGCCAGGAACGCGCGGGCGATGGCTCCGAGCGCGACCCGAGCAGCAGTCTCGCGGGCGCTTGCGCGCTCCAAGATGGGCCGTGCCTCATCGAAGCCGTACTTCTGCATCCCGACCAGGTCGGCGTGGCCGGGGCGAGGACGGGTCAGTGCTGCTCCCCGACCGCGCGACCTCTCGGTCAGTTCGACGGGCTCAGCGCTCATGACCTCGACCCACTTGGGCCACTCGGTGTTGGCGATACGCAGCGCGATCGGGCTGCCCAGGCTCAGGCCGTGCACGACGCCGCTGGAGATCGTGAGTTCGTCTTCTTCGAACTTCATGCGGGATCCGCGCCCGTATCCCAGCTTGCGACGAGCAAGGTCGGCCTGGATCTCTGAACGGGAAACGGGCACACCGGAGGGAAGACCCTCCATGACGGCAACCAGTTCGGGGCCGTGCGATTCGCCGGCCGTGAGCACGCGGAGCATTGGTCTAGTCTCCCACGAGGCTCGCGCGCATCGCGCCGACGACAGCCGACTCGTCGCGAAGCGGAACCGCTGGATCTCCTCCGACGAAGATCCGCACCTGCAGTACCGCCTGGTGCAGCAGCATCGCTTCGCCCGTATAGATGTCACGGCCGGCGCGCAACCAGGCTGCCTGAAGTGATGTCATCCCCTGCCCATAGACCACGTCGAACAACGGCCCGCCGCCGGAGGCAAGCGCGTCGGCGTCGGCCTCGGGCACCACCGCACCGCCCGGCAGTGCCGCAATCGTCAGATCGACCGGTACGGGCTCTGGTCGCGTGAGCGGGACCCCGTGAACGGACAGGCCCAGCCGTTCGCCGATCTCGCTGAGCGCGGCGACAGCTTCGGGCCGGCGCGCTGCAACCTCGATCTGGTCCGCACCGAGCTCGGCGACAGCCACGAGCGCGGATGTCGCTGTGGCGCCTGCCCCGACGATCCGGACGTGGCGCAGCTCGGCGATCCCGCAGTCAGCGAGGGCACTGACTATTCCGCCGACGTCAGTGTTGAAGCCGGAGGGCCCAGCGCCGGTCAACAGCAGCGTGTTTACTGCTCCCGTGAGCTCCGCGCGCGCGTCGCGGGTCACGGATGCCGCGAAAGCTGCTTCCTTCAGCGGGTAGGTGACCGATAAGCCTCGAAAGGTGTCGTCGAGCGAGGCCAGTTCTGTGGCGAACCCCACCGCCGTGACCCGGCGGCATCCGTAGGACCAGTCCAGGTCGAGTACGCGGTACGCGGCGGCGTGTAACTGGGGCGACCGGCTGTGCTCGATCGGGTCGCCCCAAACCTCCAGACGCGGAGGACGATCCGTCACCTCAACATCCGGCGTCGGGGTTATCCGTGCACCACTGGCGCCACTGCTCGACGGCGGCGAGGTGGTCATCGTAGTTGGTCGTGAAGACCGTCTCACCGGTATTGAGGTTCACCGTGACGAAGTACAGCCAGGGGCCATCCTCGGGGTGCATGGCCGCGTCGATCGCGAGGTCTCCGGGGTTGGCGATGGGGCCAACCGGTAGCCCGTCGATGACGTAGGTGTTCCACGGATTGTCGTCGGTCAGAGCCTCGCCAGAAGAACTCACGGTCCCATCGTGCAGTTCGCCGTAGCCGTACTGGGCAGTCGAGTCCATCTGCAGCTTCATGCCCTGATCGAGCCGGTTCTGGATGACGCGCGAGACCTTGTAGAAGTCGGCTTCAAAACGGGCTTCGCGCTGGATGATCGAGGCGATTGTGAGGATGCGCTCCCGATCATCGACAGGCACGCCTGCGGTATCCAAGGACTGGACCGCGCGGTCGACGAGGGTCTGAATCACCTGCTGCGCTGTCACGCCCGGGTCGAACGTGTAGGTAGCCGGGAAGAGCCAGCCCTCCAGCGGCTGCCCGCCCGCGGCAACGACAGCCTCGTTGACGGGAACGCCGAAGACACTGGGGTCGGCCACTGCGGCTTGGAAGTCTTCAAGCGGAATCGCCAGGCTCTCCGAGAGGATCTGGATCGACTGGTCGACCGTGAGTCCCTCGCGTAGCTGCGCAGTGTTCTCCATCCTGTTGGCCGGGTCGAGAATCGCCTCGAGTGCGGCAGCTGAGGTCATCTGCTGCTGCAGACGGAACACCCCGGGTACAAACGGCGGATTCAAGTCTTCGGCGACGAGGTAGTCATAGAACGCGTCAGGCGTCTTCGTTACCCCGGCCTCGTAGAGCTTCGGTGAGATCGAGGCGCCGGTATCGCCCGAGACGATCGTGAGGAACGCCTCACCGGTGGCCATCCCCTCCTCGTACTCCTGCGGCTCCTCCCAGCCCAACACCTCGCGGATCTTGTCCTCGTAGTTCGACCACACCCACCAACCACCGGCCGCAGCACCGCCGACGAGCACGAGCACGATGATGAGGGCGATCCATCCACCGCGACGGCGGCGACGGCGTTCTGCGGGCGGAGGGGTCATGCCGATGTCATCCGTGGTGCGCTCTCCCGTGAAGAGGTCATCGAGGGTGCCGGCCGAGGCCGGCGCGGAACGATCCGCACGAGGGACGGATGTCGAGGTCGAGGTGAGAGTCTGGGTTGAGGCTGGCGGAGCTGCGACCGCGGCCCAGAAGAGCTCAGGTGGCACATCGTCGCTATTCGAGCCAGAGCCGGTCGCGCTCCTCGGCTGCGCGGGGAGCTGAGAAACCGACCCGGAGCTGCCGCTCGCGGCCGAGGCGCGCGCTTCGCGGGCTGCGCGTCGCGACGGCGGAGGTTGCGTGGGTAATCCCTCGGAATCGGGTACCGATGCTGGCTTTTCGCCCTGCGAGGGCGACGTCGGCTGACCGCTGCCCTGGTCCTGTGCGTGGTCTTCCGCCGCGGTGTCAGCGGGGTCGCCTTCGGTGTTCGCGGAAGATGACGGTTCTGACGATGAGGCTGCGCCTGCGGTGGGTCGCGAACGGCCGTCCGGGAGCTTCCCGAAAAGATCGGCGAACGGATCGTCGAACGGTGACGAATCGTCGGGCATGTCAGGCGGGCTCCTCGGCGGGGGGTAGTAGCGCACCCGGTGGGCGGCCGGTGCTCTTCTCGATGTCCAACGCCTGCTGCAAGAGCACGACGGCGGCAACCTGATCCACAATCGTACGAGAAGATCGGGTGTTTCTGCCGGACGCGCGTAGTGCGCTGTGCGCCGAGACCGTGCTGAGGCGCTCATCCAGCATCCGGATCGGAACGCCGATTCGCTCTCTCAGCTCGTGGGCGAAGGACTCTGCATCCTCGGTTGAGGCTGTGCGCTCTCCGCGGAGATTGATCGGTAGCCCCACGATGACTTCGAGCGGACTGACCTCGCGCACGAGGTCTATCAGGCGGCCGATCGTGCCGTCGCCGCGCGCAACCGTCTCAGTCGGCGTCGCGAGCATCCCGTCCGGATCGCACTGGGCGACCCCCACGCGGGCCTTGCCGACGTCGACGGCGAGACGGATGCCGCGGCGAAATCCGCTCACGGTCGGGGCAGCCCCGCCACGACATCATCAAGGGCCCGCGCCAGCGCGCTCACGTCGCTACCACCGCCCTGGGCAAGATCATCGCGTCCCCCGCCACCGCCGCCAAGTGTTGTCGCCGCAGCTTTCGCGAGGGGACCTGCCTTCACCCCGAGCGAGCGAGCCGCTTCCGTCGTCGCAACGATGACGACCGGTCGGTCGTCGACCTCGCCTCCGAGAGCCACCACCGCAGCGTCGGAACCGAGTCGCTCACGAACCTTCAGTGCGACGGCACGTACGTCGTCAGCCGAGCCCGCGCGTCCGAGGTCAGCAGCGACCACGGACAGAGCACCCACACGACGAGCTCCGGCAACGAGATCCGGAACCTGCTCACTCAGAGCCTTCGCCTGCAGCGACGCGATCTTCTTCTCGGCTGCCTTGAGGTTCGCGGTCAGCTCAGCGATGCGCGCCGGCAGCTGATCCCGGGGAGTCTTCAGCGACGAGGTCAGCTGTGAGACGATCGCCCGTTCGGCAGCGAGCTCACGGAAGGCGTCCGCCCCGACGAGCGCCTCGACGCGGCGATTGGCAGCGCCGACCGATGACTCGCCGATCAGGTTGATGAGGCCCACCTCGGAGCTGGTCGCGACGTGGGTGCCACCGCACAGCTCACGAGACCACGGACCTCCGATGTCGACCATCCGCACGGTGTCGCCGTACTTCTCTCCGAACAAAGCCATTGCTCCGAGCTCTTTGGCTTCGTCGAGGGCAAGTACGCGGGTGGTCACCTGGAGGTTGTCCCGCACGGCGTTGTTCGCGATCTCCTCGATCTCGGATTTGGTCTCGGGCGACAGGGCCTGTGTCCACGCGAAGTCGAAACGCAGGTAGCCCGCGCGGTTCAGCGATCCCGACTGCGTGGCAGACGAGCCGAGCGTGTCGCGGAGGGCGGCATGGACGAGGTGTGTCGCCGAGTGCGCCTGTGCTGCCGCACGACGATTGGCGGCATCCACGATCGTCGTCGCGGCAAGGCCCACAGCTACTTCTCCGCTGGTCACCTCCACGGTGTGACTCACCAGGCCCGGTACCGGCTTCTGCACATCGATGACGTCGAGCTGATAGCCCGGACCGACGATGATGCCCTTGTCGGCGACCTGACCGCCCGACTCGGCGTACAGCGCGGTCTCGGCGACGATGACCTCGGCTACCTGACCGGTGGTCGCGCGATCGACCGAGACCCCATCCACGAGCACGCCCAGGATGCGGGACTCGGTTTCAAGATCCGTGTATCCCGTGAACGTCGTCTCGCCGAGGGCGCGGAACTCGCGGTACACGGAATGATCGGCGATAGCGCGCTTGCGGGACTTCGCGTCGGCCTTCGCCCGCTGGCGCTGCTCCTGCATGAGCGAATCGAAAGCGGCCCGATCCACCGAGAGGCCTGCCTCTTCGGCGATCTCGAGGGTCAAGTCGATCGGAAAGCCGTAGGTGTCGTGCAACAGGAAAGCCTCGGAGCCCGGGATCTCGGCCTTACCCGCGCTCTTGGTCTCGGCTACGGCGAGATCCAGAATCGTCGAGC
>NZ_DCBW01000027.1:0-8450 GCF_002313585.1 Microbacterium sp. UBA1097
CAAGCTCATCGGTGGATCGAGGCTAAGCGAACGCGGCGCGGTACGGGCGCTGCCGCCGTCGCTGCGGCGTACGCGGTGCTGCGGACGGTTCTCGCGACGGCGGAGCGGGAGGAGTTGATTCCTCGCAATCCGTGTCGGATTCGTGGGGCTGCCACAGTGAAGTCCGCGGAGCGCAAACCCGCGACCCCTGAGCAGGTGCGTAGTCTCGCGGATGCGATGCCGGAACGCTACGCCGCAGCGGTGATCGTTGCCGCCTGGTCTGGCTTGCGTTCGGGTGAGCTCAGGGCGCTGGCTCGTCGCCATGTAGACCTGGACGCGGGCACGATCCGAGTGGAGCGAGCCATCCTGGAGCTGTCGGGGCAGAAGCCCACTTTCGGGCGGACCAAGACGGAGGGATCACGACGTGTGGTCGCGCTGCCCGAGTTCGTCATGGAGCAGTTGAGACGTCACATGGAGGCGTACGTCGGGTCATCCGAGGGCTCGCTGTTGTTCTGCACGGAAGACGGCGGCATCCTTACGCGCACGTGGCTGGGCCAGATGTTCCGGCGAGCGCAGAAGCGGGCAGGACTCGAGTCGCTCGGGCTGGCATGGCACGACTTGCGGCACACAGGGGCGTCCCTCGCGTACGCGGTGGGGTCGTCGGTGGTTGATGTTCAGCGGCGACTGGGGCATACGACAATGACCGCCGCGAACCGATACGCGCACGCTTACGCATCGTCGGACGCTGCGGTCGCGGCCCGCCTGCACGCCGCTTTCGGCCGCCAGGAGGAGGCGGCCTGATCGTCGCCCTATCGCGACCTCTGAAGATGTGTCGCCAACCTCCGTGATATGCCGTCGCGTGCCCCTAGACTCCGCGGCACATTAGTACGAAGGAGGGCAAGATGCCCCAGAATTCCGCGCGTGAAGACATCGGCCGGTCTCGACCGGCCGATGTCTTCACGCTCCCGCCCCTCACGCTGGTAGGTCTGACGATCACGGATGTCGAGGACCTCGACTGGGCCTCGTGTCAGAGTGTCGGCAAGGCCGCATGGTTCCTCGGGCAGGCCAACACTGTGCCCTGTCTGCGACACCGTGCGATCACAGAACGCCGCCACAAAGCGTCAAACTCCACACGCATGGGAACGATGCATCTGGCGGCGGAGAAAGCGGGTGCCCAGAAGCCGCTGGCAAAAATTTCACCGAGCTAAGAGGACGCCCGCCGAAAACGATCGATTCTGAGCAGTCCGAGCGACGCACGGTGCACGCCGCGAAATGTCGGGGAAGCTTCGATGCTCAAAACTCTTGTCAAAACCCCATTCTGTGCAAAACCTTCCCTATAGGTTTTTGAGCAAGTCGGGTAGACTAGAAGCAACGAGGGAGGCCACCATGAGCGTCAAGATCGCCAGCACCATTTCCGCACCCGAGCGTGAGCTGCGCGAGCGCGTCGTGGCCGACGCCGCCCACAGCTCAGCGATGGAAGGCCTCACCGCCGGCGCCGAGTACCGCGCCGACGCGGCCGCCTACGCAGCGGGGGAGTTCGACGTCGACGAGTTGGGACGCCGCACACGGGCCCGCTGGGGCCTTGCCTGATTTCGTCGACCCGTACCTCGAGCCCGCATCGGGCATCCTCCGCAACCGGCTCGGCCTGACCGACCGCGCCACGCTGGATCGTGCCGAAGCGGAACTGACCGAGTGGCGACGGGCCGAGATGATTACCCGCCCGGTGCAAGTCACCGGAGATCTCCGCCAGCTCCAGGCAATCCATCGGCAGCTCTTTCAGGACGTCTACGACTGGGCCGGCCAGTTGCGCACCGTCGACATACGCAAGGGCACCGACCCGGGCGCGGAGTTCTTCATGCCGGTGTCCCGGCTGGAGTCCGGCGCCGGGTTCGCGTTCGCGGAACTCGCGGACGAGCACCAGCTGCACGGCCTGGACCGTGACCGATTCGTGGATCGTCTGGCGCACCACTACGACCAGGTGAACTACCTGCACCCGTTCCGCGAGGGCAACGGGCGCACACAACGGATCTTCTGGACGCAGATCGCCGCCGGCGCCGGATTCGACCTCGACTGGAGCCGTGTCACCGGGGCCGAAAACGACCAGGCGTCACGTGCCGCGATGGAACGACAGGACTTCACCGAACTGCGCGGAATCTTCGACCGCATCGTGCAACCAGCCGCGGGTGGCCGGCTCACCCCGGAACGGATGGAGCAGCTGCGCGCGTTCGCCAACCTGAACAGCGTCGCGCCGGGACGCTCGGCACGGTCGACGTCGACAGGCCGCTCGCGTCGGCCGACGATGCTTGGCCGTGAAGCGGAGCAGGGGAGGGCCTTATGACCGTCGTCGGATACGCCCGAGTGTCCAAGCGTGAGCAGAACCCGAACGCCCAGAAGGCCGAGCTGCACGCGGCAGGAGCGGAGCGTGTGTTCGTCGACCACGGCGACTCCAGCCGGGTCAAGGACCGGCCGCAATGGCTCGCGTGCATGGACTACCTCCGCGCCGGCGACGTGCTGTTGGTGCGTCGCCTCGATCGGCTTGGCGGGACCGAGCGCATCCTGATCGAGACGTTGCACGAGCTGGAGGACAAGGACGTCGATATCAAGAGCCTCACTGAACCGGTGATCGACACCACGACCCCGATGGGCCGAGCCCTGTTCGGCATCGTCGCAGTATTCGCACAGCTGCGCGTGGACACGATTCGGGAGAACACTCGGCTGGGTTTGGAGTACGCACGCGCCCAGGGTCGCGTCGGTGGGAGGCCAACGGTGATGAGCGCTGAGCGGGTCGAGGTCGCTCGGCAGATGCGCGCTCAGAACCCCCCGGCGACGTGGGAAACGATCGCTAAGACCCTCCACGTCAGCTCCGCGTCCGTGCGCCGCGCTATGGCTCAGCCAGAAATGACAGCTGGTGAGCGCCAGCATGGCGCGGCTACGCTCCAGGCATCTGCTCCCTACGACCAGCAATAGACTTACTCGCGTCCAGCCGTGCCAGGGCGCGTTAGCGAACGCTGTCGTTGCGCAGCCGCACGGCGATCCACAGGCCACATCGGCGACACAGGTAGGCCGCTCCGTCGCGCAACTCATGCAGTTTGAACCGCGGCATCGTTCTGCCACAGCATGAGCACTGGGTGGCCGCGTCAACGTTCATTCGAGCTCATCGCGTCAATATCTCCTCGGTAATCGGTAGCCGGCAGTCCAAGCCCAGCCAGCCGATGCCGCGTATACGCCAGGCCGATTCAACCTCGGTTCCCTGTGGCGAACGTAATCCTGGCCAGTCAGAAGGACCGGGCGAGCCTCGAAACGGACCTGAATTGCGTCCTCAGCAGAGACCAACCATGGAAGGCTATCTCGCCCAGTCACAGCGAGCGATTTCGCGGTCTATTACAGCAGGGATCCGAGGTCCGAGCCAAGGGAGGGATAAGTGGCAGTAACGGATTTGAGTTGGCGGGTGGTGAGGCCGAGTTTGATGGCGAGGCCGAAGGTATTGATGAGTTCGGAGTAGCCGGGGCCTAGGAGGTGTGCGCCGAGGATCTGGTCCGATGCGGTGTCAATGATGATCTTCGCTGCGGCGGTGGTTTCGGCTACCCGGTAGGTGGAGTACCAGTCGCTGAAGCCGCATGCGCTACAGCCCCGGCCGGGGGCGTGCGCGCGCAACAATAGAGCCACCGACAGGAGAGAGTCGTGAAGATCCCCGAGCCCTTACGGCTGTGGTGGCACGATGGCGCCGGCGTGCGCGTGCTCCGCTACAGCAGCCGCCAATGGGCCGTCCTGGCGCTTGTGAGCCTCATCTGCACCCTCGCCAGCCTCATCCCCGTTGACAGCCCCTTGAGTCGTTCCATGCTCGCGGTCGTGCCCTATCTGCTCGTGCCCGCCGGCCTAGCCGCCACGACTTTCGCGATCGTCGCCGCGGTGCTCACGCACCGGTTCCGGCGGGCTAGCCGAAGGTGACCCTTACAGCTGTAGACCGGGGCCCGCAGTAGCTCGGGCCGAAGAGGACCGGGAAGGGACTCGGACGCCCGCTCGCCAGCAGAGATGTGGCGGCATTTGAGTGCTCTTTGGTGTGCGCTGTAGGCTGTGGGGGATGGTCTCTTCGGCCCGGATTCCGCGCTCCGCGACGCTGAACGAGCAGTGGTTGATAATGAGACTCATTACCAGCGTCGGTCTGACGTTGCTACTGATGCTCGGTCTGGCAGCAACGGCGCATTCGGAATCGAGCGAGGCGGCGTCTATTCCGCTCATGGTATCCGGGCTGATGGACCCGCACGTGGCACCGGTGGCCGACGCCCCCGCAGAGCACGAGGAAGCCGCCAGCGGCGCATGGTCCGAATCGAACGCGCTGGCCGGTGCGGCGTTGTGTGTGTTCGGTGTTCTGTGTGGCCTGACGTTCATGGTGGCCTTGCGAACGCTGTGGCGTCGACGGATATCGCCCGTTCTCAGTGAGGTGTCGCGGGTGCCTTCGCTGCTTGCTGTGCCGGCCCTGCGCGCGCATCCGGTGGTGTTGTCGTTGACGCAGTTGGGTCTTTCTCGAACCTGAACTCTGGCACGCCGCCCCGCGGGGTGGTGCTTCCCGGGCTGCGTGCCCGGGATCTTCCCTGTGCCGTGTCTTGGTTTGGAGTACCCGTGAAAACCCCTCTAAAGGTGACCCTCGTCACCGCTGCCGTCGTAGCCGTGCTGGTTGTGGCCGCGCTGATCTACGTCCTTATCGACCGCAGTCAAACCCCTGCCTCTGGGGAAGGATCCTCGCCGCCGCAGGTGTTGCGAGAAAGTTCGCATGTTCTCGATGACGGAGGCGAGGGTGCCGTCACCGTGGTGGAGTTCTTGGACTTCGAGTGTGAGGCGTGTGGCGCCTTCTACCCCATCGTGGAGGATCTGCGGCAGCAGTTCGCGGGGGAGATCACCTACGTCGTCCGGTACTTCCCGCTCCCAGGTCACTTCAACTCGAAGAACGCGGCCCTGGCCGCCGAGGCAGCGGCGCAGCAGGACCGGTTCGAGGACATGTACCACCGGTTGTTCGAGACCCAGGCGGAGTGGGGCGAGGCGCAGGAGTCGCGCGCTGACCTGTTCCGCGGCTTCGCGGAAGAGCTCGGGCTGGACATGGCCGCCTACGATGCCGCTGTGGCTGACCCGTCGACGGCAGAGCGGGTGGAGTCGGACTTCCAGGAGGGGCGTGCTCTCGGGGTGAGCAGCACTCCGACGTTCTTTGTGGACGGTGAGATCGCCGAGCTGCAGGAATGGGATGACCTCGAGAACGCCATTCAGGCCGCGGTGAACGGTGGCCGGTGATGCGGGCGCGATTGTCGCATCGACGGGTGATCATCGTCGGAGCCGGGCAGGCCGGACTCGCAGTCGCCGCCGCGTTGATCTCGGAGGGTCTGCGACCACAGCACGAGTTCGTGGTGATGGACGCGGCCGCGGCGGGGCAGCGCTCCTGGACGTCGCGGTGGCATTCGATGGAGCTGCTCAGCGACGCCCGGCACAGCGCACTGCCTCCACGCCAACTGCTGGGTGATCAACGCCGGCAGCCTCGAGCGGACGAGATGGCCGACTACCTCACCTTCGTGGAAGCCGGCCTGGGTGTGGAGACCGTTTGGAATGTCCGGGCTACCGGGGTGGAGCATCGGGGCAACGGCTCGACGCTGTTGCTGTCGACGACAGTGGGGGAGGTGCAAACCCGCAACGTGGTCTGCGCGACAGGTGCGCACACTCACCCGCGGGTCCCGGACTGGGCGGACGGGCTGATGGCGCCGGGGGTAGTGATCCATAGCAGCGAGTACTTGTATCCGAAGCAGATTCCCACCGGCGACGTGCTGATCGTCGTCGGCGGGAACAGCGGCGTGCAGCTGGCCCGCGAACTGTCTGCCTCGCACACCGTCACTCTGTCCACCCGCACTCCGCGCCAGCCTCGGCCCGCGATGAGCTACCCCGCCATGGCAGGCGAAAGCGTGCCGCTGTTCTCACGGACGCGGCGACCCGAGCCCATCTTCGGCGACAGCTACGAGCATCTGCGCCGCCGGGGCGTCACAATCGCCCCCGCAGTCGAGGCCGCGAACGGCGCCGTGGTGACCTTCGCCGATGGCACACAGGCGTCTCCCCGATCGGTGATCCTCGCCACAGGTTACGACCCCGGTGACCGTTGGCTGCCGCAACCCAACGGCTCTGCGCGGCCTCGGCGCACCATGACCGGTCTTCCCGGATTGTTCGTGGCGGGGATGCCGCGCTACGGCGGCCGTGGCTCCGACACCGTCGCCGGCGTATGGAAAGACGCGACGACGATCGCCCAGCACATCATCAACCGGCCCTGAAAGAACCATCCCGATGACCACAGAACCCGCCACCTTTCGTGCATCCTCACGCACGCTGCGCATGTCCGGCACTCTTCGGGGGCTCCGGTTGTTCTCCGCTGTAACGGGGGTGCTGATCGCTGTCGGTCTGCTGTTCGCTGCCGCACCGCCCGCGGCGGCGCATGACCAGATCGTCTCGTCCTCCCCAGAGGCCGGGGGCACCGTCAGCGAGGTCCCGGAGCAGATCTCATTGACGTTCAGCGGCGAGATCCTCACCGATTTCAGCGCGGTGATCGTCGAGGTGATCGCCCCGGACGGGCAGAACATCGCCTCCGGGGAACCAATCATCGACGGAACAACCGTCACCCAACCTGTCCAGCCGGGCCAGGCCGGCCTATTCACAGTGCGATGGCGAGTCGTCTCCAGCGACGGCCACCCCATCAGCAGCGAGCACCAGTACACGGTCGAGACCCTCACGGTTCCCACCAGCGCCCCCGCCCCCGAAGCTACCGAGGGACAGACACCCGACTCTTCTCCCACGGCCACTCCCGCCGGAGATGTGCATAACGGCCCCTCTGGTGGAGGGGAGGTCTTCCCCCTGCTCGCCGTTGTGGGCGGCGCGGTCGTGCTCGGGGGTGCCCTGATTGTCGTGCTCATGGTGGCCCGAGAGCGCCGACGCCGCGACCGGGAAGTCGCCGCCGAGTCCGGCAAGAACACCGCCACAGGGAAGGATGAGCCTGCCGATGAGTCGTGAGCAGTCCCAACGATTCGCGATCGCCTGTCTGGCCGCTGGTGTGGTCGTTCTCGTCGACCAGGCAACGAAAGCGGCCGCGCTAGGCGGAATGAGTCAGACCGAGCGCATCCCGCTGCTGGGCGACCTGCTCGGTCTGCAGCTTGCGTTCAACCCGGGAGCGATCCTCTCGCTCGGCGCTGATTTCACGGGGCTGCTCACCCTTCTCGGGGTCGGCGCGGTGGTGGTGTTGGTCGTCGCCGCGGCTCGGGCGAGGACGGAAACCTGGGCGGTGGGGATCGGACTGATCCTAGGCGGCGCGATCGGTAACGTTATCGATCGACTGTTCTCTCCGCCAGGGTTCGGGGTCGGACACGTCACCGACTTCCTCGCCTACGGGAACCTGTTCATCGGCAACCTCGCCGACGTCGCTCTCGGCGCCGGTGCCCTCGTCCTCGGCCTGAACATGTGGATCCGGCATCGCCGTGCCCGCGCGAAAGCAGCAGAGCAGGTCACCGCTCACTTGGGATCGGCGGCGGGGGCGGCGGTGACTGGACCATGATGGCGAAGCAGCGCACCCCGTCCGTGTATCAGCGCAACGCGTTCGCGCCTGGGCTGATCGCCGCCGCGGTGTTGTTCCTCGCTCCGGCGCTGATGGGCGGGGACTGGTTCACGCTGGTGTTGTTCGTTGCGGCAATTTTCGCCGTGATCGTGGGCTGGTTTGCGATCCAGGCGCGGCAATGGTGGTGGCTGCCGATATTCGCGGTGATCGCGGTGATCTGGAGCCCGGTGTTCCCGTTCCCGTTTGCCGGCCCGGTGTGGACGGCCGCGCAGCCACTCGCGGCGGTCGTGTTCCTGGTCGCCGGTGCCCTGATCAAGGTCAAGCGGCCATGAATCCCCGTGCTGTCATCGCCGCCTCGGTACTGCTGGCCGTCGGTTTGCTCGCCGGGTGCACGTCCAGCGACTCGCTCGCGCAGCAATACAGGGACGGGAACGAGAAGGGTTTCATCGCCGGCGACTTTCAGGTCGTCGAGATCCCAGCGGGGGACCGCGGCGAGCCGGTGGTGTTCGAGGGGGTCACCGAGACGGGGGAGCGTGTGTCCAGCGACGACTACCGAGGCGCGGTGCTGGTGGTGAACTTCTGGTACGCGGCGTGTGGGCCGTGCATCGTCGAAGCGCCCATGCTCGAGGAGGTCTGGCAGGACTACCAGGATCGGGGTGTCGCGTTCCTTGGAGTGAACACCTACGACCAGCCCGCCACGGCGCTGTCCTTCGCTCAGGACAACAACGTCACCTACCCGAGCGTGATAGACGTGAACGACGGACGGGTGAAGCTCGCGTTCGCGCAGGCAACCCCGATCCAGGCCACCCCGACTACCCTCGTGATCGACCAGGAGGGGCGGGTCGCGGCGCGGATCATCGGGCAGTTGGCCGGTGCGTCGATCCTGTCCACCCTGGTC
>NZ_DCBW01000067.1:0-7974 GCF_002313585.1 Microbacterium sp. UBA1097
CCCCACCGGAAGTCCGAAGAGCCGTGAAACGGCATCCGTAGAGCCCCATCGTGGTTGCAGAGATCTGACCGCCGCTGTTCTCGGCCATCGCCCGGAACGCAGGAGCGTAGGCCATCGCCGTCGAGTCGCCGACAAGGTACAGGTGGGTCGGCGCGTCAGCGCTCCCCCACGTGCACGCCGCGGGGTCTGGCATCACCGTCGGCGAAAAGCAATCGTGCGCCGGATTCGCTCCGGATGACTGCGCCATGACCTCGTCGAGGGACGGACGCAGTTCCGGCCACGACGTCGCCGTGACTGCCGCAGCCAGCTCCGCCGGCAGCTGTGCCGTCGGGTCTGCCGCCGGCGCCGGAGCCGAGGGATCAGCAATTGCCGGCGGCTGAATGAGCGGGCCCGCGCCGGACGTGGAATGAACCCACGTCGCTGTTGCCAGGGCGACAGCGAGCAGACCCGCCGTCGCCAGGAAGATCTGAGCCCCGAATCGCTCACGCCAGACTCGACCGGGCTCCGCCTCGTGTTCGGGCGCCGCCTCGACCGCAACCGGGGCTGCACCATCATGCGCAGCGGACGGCGACCACGGTCCCGTGGGGGCGGCCGGACCAGTGGACGCAGCCGGAGGCACGGGAGGCACGGCTGGCGGTGTCGCCCGGCGGCTGTCGGGGAAATACCGCGTTCCCGGCGTCCATCCCGCGGGCCGAGTCGAGGTCGCAGCACGGACTGCGGGCCCGGTGCCCACCGGTGGCGCCGCGGGTGGCGCCACCGGTTCGGATATCGAACGATCGGGCACCCTCGGCATCCGGGCCCCCAGCCACGGGGCGTACCGCAATGGCTGTTCGACGACGAAGTACGAACCAAGGCTCAGCACGGCGATGGCCGCCAGCACGATCCAGATCATCTGATCGGACTCGGGAAGCAGTGCAGCGGCGAAGACGATGACGGGAAAGTGCCACAGATACAGCGAGTAGGACATGTCGCCGACGAAGACGCTCACAGGGTTGGTCAGCGGAAACAGGTGCCGTTGACGCGGATCTCCCGCCGCTCCGCCCGCGAGCACGAGAGAGGTTGCGATGACCGGCAGCGCAGCCCACGGCGCCGGAAAGCCGGCAGCGGTGGGTTCGATGATCAGGACCGAGACCACCGCGCCGGCGAGCCCGACCCATCCCAGCACGATCCCGACCGGTCGCGGGATGCGTGCGAGCAACGGAACCGCTGCAGCGAGAAGCGCACCGGCGGCCAGTTCCCACGCCCGTGTCAACGTGGAGAAGTAGGCGAGGGTCGGCTGCGCCTCAGTCTGCGCGAGCGCCCATACGAAGGATGCCGCGACTACCGCTCCCGCAGCGATCCCCACCACGATCCGCATTGCTCCGCGCCCACGCGCGGCAACGGGCATCAGCAGCACGAGAACCACGAGCAGACCCGGCCACGCGAGGTAGAACTGCTCCTCCACCGACAAGGACCAGAAGTTCTGCAGCGGCGACACGGCGTCGGCGGCGTGAAAGTAGTCGGTTCCCTGGGCGGCGAAGCGCCAGTTCGAGACCAGCAGCGCAGCACTGGTGGCATCCCACAGTGTCTGGTCTGCGCGAACGGTGTTGAAAAGCGCAAAGGCGGCACCGACTACCGCGCCCAGGGTGACGAGCGCAGCGGGAAGGATGCGACGGGCCCGGCGCGCGTAGAACCCCCCAGCGACACGCGGCCACGACGGCTGATCTCGGAGAGCAGCATCCCCGTGATGAGGAAGCCGGAGATCACGAAGAAGATGTCGACCCCCACGAATCCCCCGGCGGGCCATCCGACGGCGTGCGCGCCAAGCACCGCCAGGCGGCAAGCGCGCGCAGGCCCTGGATGTCGCGGCGCGGCGCGGTGGGGGAAGCGGAATCGGGAGTCATGGCAAGGCCGCCGACAATTGTCTGGGAGCGCTTCCACACCCCGGCTGTGCGCTACGGTCGCCGCGTCGGCCCGTCAGTTCAGGCCGGGCGGGTTCGGCAGCGTGATCTGCACCCGCGCGCCGCCGAGCGGCGAGTCCTCAAGGATCACATGGCCGCCGTGGGCCTGGATGATGCGGCGGCAGGTGGCGAGTCCGAGACCCAGTCCCTCGACGCCCACGGCGTCGCCCCGATCCATCAGATCGAACACGCGCCGGCGAAGGTCACGGGGCACACCCGGCCCGTTGTCGTCGACGGTGATGACAGAACCTGATGCGGTTCCCGTTCCCCTCACCTCGACGTGCGGCGTGACGCCCGCGGCCGCTGCGAACTTCACCGCGTTCGCCACGAGGTTCTGGATAACAACCCCCAGGAGCGTGCGGTCGGCCCAGACCTCGAGATCGGCATCCACCGCGATCGTGGCAGACGTCGCGGCGATGGGCGCACCCAGATCAGCGATGACGTCGGCGGTCAGCTCGTCGAGGCGCACCGATTGAGGATGCGGCGCCGCCGACCCACGGCGCGCATACTCGAGCAGGCCGGCGATCATCGCGGCCATCCGGTCGGCCGCGGATTCGGCGTGCGCGAGAGATCGGGCTGCCTGCGGTGCCCGCTCGATGTCGGGGCTGTCGGATGCCAGCTCCAAGAAGCCGGTCAACGCGGTCAGCGGATTGCGAAGGTCGTGGCTGATCTGCCCCGCGAACTGCGTGAGCATCTCATTGGTCGCGGTGAGCTCGCGGGTAATGCGCCGCAGCTCGAGGACATCGATGACCTGCCGTGCAAGAACATCCAGTCCGCGCCGGGTGTCGTCGTCAAGCTCCCGAACGTCCTCGTCGAACACGCAGAGCGTCCCGATGATCGCGCCGTCAGGTGTCACGAGTGGGCTCGATGCGTAGAAACGCACCCAGGCGATGTCACCCATGACGAACGGGTTGGCGCGGAATCGCGGGTCCTGCCGGGCATCCGAGATCACGATGGGCGCCTGCTCTGTCAGAACGGCGACACACATCGAATCAGTGCGGGCGCAGACCGCCGGTTCGAACCCCTCTGCCGCGATCTGGTGTTGGAAGCGATCATCGATGATGTTGATGACGGCTTTCGACACCTCGCACAGCATCGCCGCGAGGCGGACGAGGCCCTGAAGCTCAGACGCGGGTGGCGACGTGATCACGTCGTAGCTGTCGATCGCCTCCAGCCGGGCCGCCTCGTCGACTGTCGTCATCCGTCGTTCCCCTCACGCCCAATCAGGATCAGGATACGGCGTGCCCGCCCCTGCGAGGGCCGCGAGCGCCGGAGTCAAACCTCACGAACTCCGCAATCTTGCACGTTCCTCGCAGCATCCAGCCGAACGGATGCGGAGTACGGGTGATTCTGCGGAGTTAGGGACGCCCAGTCACTCCCAGGTAGGGTGGTCGCCGCCATCCCGGCGCCACACCAGGGCGCCCGATCTCCCCTGGAGTGCCGTGACCGATACCAGCCCTGCGCGCGAGAACTCTGCCCGCTACCGCATCGAACCGACAGTGCTGCAGGCACTGCGAAGCCCGAGGCTGCTCACCCGAGAGGTGCTTGCGGGGCTTGTCGTTGCCATCGCGCTGATCCCGGAGGCCATAGCCTTCTCGATCATCGCGGGCGTCGATCCGCGCCTGGGCCTGTTCTCGTCGTTCGTCATGGCGGTGGCTATCGCGTTCCTCGGCGGCCGGCCCGCGATGATCACCGCTGCCACGGGCGCCATCGCGCTGGTGGTCGCGCCGGTGGCGCGCGAGTACGGCGTCGACTACCTCATCGCGACAGTGATGCTCGGGGGGCTCATCCAGATCGTGTTCGCCGCCCTCGGGGTGGCCAAGCTCATGCGCTTCATCCCGCGCAGCGTCATGGTCGGCTTCGTGAACGCGCTCGCGATCCTTATCTTCGTCTCGCAGTTTCCGCAGCTCATCGATGTGCCCTGGCTCGTCTACCCCATGGTCGCCGCGGGACTTCTCATCATGTACCTCATGCCGCTGTGGACGAAGGTCGTCCCCGCACCCCTGGTGGCGATCGTGTTGTTGACCGCCGCGGCTGTCGTCTTCGCCATGAACATCCCCACCGTCGGCGATCAGGGGGACCTTCCCGAGAGCCTGCCGACCCTGTTCATCCCGGACGTCCCTTTCAGCCTCGAGACACTCCAGATCATCGCTCCCTACGCGCTCGCGGTCGCGGTGGTCGGCCTGCTCGAGTCACTCATGACCGCGAAGCTCGTCGATGACATCACCGATACGCACTCCCGCAAGACGCGCGAAGCGTTCGGGCAGGGCGGTGCGAACATCCTGTCGGGCCTTTTCGGCGGCATGGGCGGGTGCGCGATGATCGGCCAGACGATGATCAACGTCAAGGCCTCAGGCGCTCGCACGCGCATCTCGACGTTCCTCGCCGGGGTCTTCCTGCTGATCCTGGTGCTCGTGCTCGGCGACATCGTCGCGGTCATTCCGATGGCAGCCCTCGTCGCCGTCATGATCGTCGTCTCGGTCGCGACCTTCGACTGGCACAGCATCCGCCTGTCGACCCTGCGCCGGATGCCCAAGAGCGAGACTGCCGTCATGCTCATCACGGTCATCGTGACGGTGTGGACCCACAACCTCGCGATCGGCGTGGTCGTGGGTGTGTTCGCGGCGATGGTGCTGTTCGCCCGCCGGGTCGCGCACTTCGTTCAGGTGCGCCGAGAGATGGATGCCGACGCATCAGTTCCGACGGCGCGCTACACCGTCGACGGAGAGCTCTTTTTCGCCTCGAGCAACGACCTGACCACCCAGTTCGAGTACTCCCACGATCCCGACCGTGTTGTCATCGACATGTCCAACTCGCACATCTGGGATGCCTCGACTGTCGCGGCATTGGATGCCGTCGTGACGAAGTACGAGCAGCGCGGCAAGCGCGTCATCCTTGAGGGGATGAACGAGGCGACTACCGACTTCCACGGCAGACTCTCGGGGGAACTCGGCGCCGGCCACTGAGGAGTCCCGCCGCGCCCGTTGACCACCCCGTGGACCGAACGGTCGACGAGCACTCCCAGCCAGTTCGTGGTCGGATCATGCCCAGCGCTTGATCATCCGGCAGGTGGGACACAGGGTGCGCCGACAGTCGGCATAGCCCCGATGCGTACCCATAGAGGATGGCTGATTCACCCTCGACCGCCGACCACCCTCCACGCGATGCATCCCGTGCGACACAACCGGGTGCCGTGACGCTCCCGCGGAAAAGCCGTCGGCTGCGGCGGGCAGTGATGGCGGGCGGGCTGGTCGTGGTGCTCGCGGCCGGCGGAGGGGCGTGGTGGGCCGCAGACCGATTCCTGATCGAGCACGTGGAGATCGCCGATGTCTCGGCCTACGAAGCCTCGTACGGGACACCATCGAACGCGACAGAGACGGACACAGACACCGACACTGACGCCGCTACCGACACCGAGGCGGTGATCACCGACAACTCCTACACGTCGGGCGACACGTCGATCACGATCAGCACGGTGCAAACCGGGAGTGGGTCCGACGCCGTCACGTATTACGTCGCCGATGTTGTGCTCGGTGATGCCACCGATCTGAGGTCTGCGTTCGCCAAGGATCAGTTCGGTGAGAACATCACCGAACTCACCTCGGCGATCGCTGCCGACAACTCGGCGGTGTTCGCGATCAACGGCGACTACTACGGATTCCGCGACACCGGCATCGTCATCCGTAACGGCGTCGTGTATCGCGATGAGCCGGCACGCGAGTGGATCGAACCAGACGGCGGAGGCTTCGAGCTTCCCGGCATGACGATCGTCGAAACCAAGTCCATGTCGCAGGCGAGCGAGGTCGACAGGATCCTGTGGCGCCTGGGCGCGCGGCCCGTGTCGCTGAGCAAGTATGCGACCGGCCTTGCCGCGCTTCACCCCGAACTTCCCCGCAACAAGTGGTCGCGCCTCCTGCGCGGTCCCTTCGCCGTCGGCTCACGAGAGGAGACATCATGCGCCGCCGCCTAGCCCCTCCTGTTCGCCCCCCTTGTCGTGACCGGTGTGGTCCTCGCGGGATGCACCGCCGTGACGACATCGACGGCAGAGTCGACCACGGCTGATACCGCGGTCATCGAGACCACCGTGACCGTCGACTCCGACCTGGCCGCCGAAGCCGTGCTTGCCGCCAACGAGGACTACGCGACCGTCAACGATGATGAGTGGGATGCCGCATCCGCCGTCGATGTCACCCTGAGCGGTTCGTCGGAATCCAGCTCATCGGACGCTGTCGCGATCGATGGTTCCACGGTCACGATCACCGCTGCCGGCGTCTATCGACTCAGCGGGGATCTCGCGGGATCCGTGATCGTGGCCGCACCTGACGATGCGCTGGTCGTGCTGATTCTCGACGGCGCGACAATCGAGAACACATCCGGCGCAGCGATCGATGTGCAGACCGCTGACGACGTCGCGATCTACCTGGAGTCCGGGACGACCAACGCCGTCTCAGACACATCCAGCTATGCCGATGAGGCGGAAGCGAACGCCGCGATCTACGCCGCCACAGACCTCACGATTTCGGGCGACGGCACGCTCACGGTGGACGGCAACGGCAATGACGGCATCACCAGCACCGACGACCTCGTGATCCTGTCGGGAACGATCGAGGTCGACGCCATCGACGATGGCCTGCGCGGCAAGGACGCACTCGTGATCGAGGGCGGCACGGTCACCGTGACCGCGGGCGGGGATGGTCTGAAGAGCGATCAGGATGACGATGCTACGCGCGGCTACGTGCTCATCGCCGATGGGACAGTCCAGGTCACCGCTGGTGACGACGGGATTGCCGCTGCCACCGACGCCGTCGTCACCGGCGGAACCGTCACGATCGAGGCGGGCCGAGGCGCAGACGCCGCGCTGTCGGCGGACGCCGATCCGAAGGGGATCACCGCCGGCGTGGTCGTCGCCCTGGACGAGGGCACGGTGAACGTCGACGCAGCCGATGACGCCGTACACAGCGACGGATCGGTCGGCATCGGTGGCGCCGATGTCACCCTGTCGACGGGTGATGACGGCATTCACGCGGAGCAGACCGTGGAGATCCGATCTGGCGAAGTGACGGTGACTGAATCTTACGAAGGGATCGAAGGAGCCGACATTGCTATCTCGGGGGGCACGGTCGACGTCACCGCGAGCGATGACGGTCTCAATGCCGCCAGCGGCAGCTCGAGCGGCGGCATGGGTGGCGGCGGGATGCAGAACTCAGGCGAGACGCTCACAATCTCGGGCGGCATCGTGACGATCGATGCCGACGGTGACGGCCTGGATTCCAACGGCACGATCGTGATCTCGGGCGGACAGACCGTCGTCTTCGGTCCGACGAACAGCGGGAACGGGGCGCTCGACTCCAACGGTGGCATCGAGGTCACCGGCGGCACGGTGCTGGCGCTGGGAAGCTCGGGCATGGCCGAGACACCCGACTCGACGTCGTCCCAGTCGTGGGTCGCGGCATCCGTCTCCGGCTCAGCCGGCACGACCGTCACGATCACCGACTCCAGCGGCACCGTGCTCGCCGAGGTGACCTCGCCCAAGCAGTTCGAAACTGTCGTGTTCAGCTCGGCGGATGTCGCAAGCGGCGCCACGTATACCTTCAGCACCGGCAGCACCACGGTCTCGGCTCAGACCGGAACCGCGCTCTCGGGCGGTATGGGCGGCGGTATGGGCGGCGGAGGAATGGGCGGTGGCGGAGGCGGTGGTCAGCGCCCCTGATAAGAGCGGCGCGTGAGGCGGGTGGCCCAACGGCTACCCGCCTCACGCACGAAATCGTGCCAGAAACTCTCTCGTTCGGTCCTCGCGCGGCGCGCCGAACACCTGGGCTGGGGTGCCCTCCTCGAGCACGCGCCCCTCGTCGAGGAACAGCACGCGATGCGCGACATCGCGCGCGAAGGCCATCTCGTGTGTGGCCATCAGAATGGTGGAACCCTCCTCGGCGAGCTGACGGACGAGGCCGAGCACCTCGCCGACGAGCTCCGGATCCAGCGCCGAGGTGATCTCGTCGAGTAGCAGCACCTCGGGGTCGGTTGCGATGGCCCG
>NZ_DCBW01000031.1:0-36384 GCF_002313585.1 Microbacterium sp. UBA1097
CGGACGGATCCTCGCCCGAAAGGTAGGCGACCCGAGCCACGCGAGACGGCTCGACAAGGTGTCCGCCGCCGAAGGATTCGAATTCTCGGAGTCCGCGCTGGGCACGAACGGACTCGGAACGGCGATGGAGGAAAGATCCGCAGTGTTCGTGCGCGGCGCCGAGCACGTCAACGACCGGCTGCAGACCCTCGCCTGCGACGGCGCCCCCATCCACGACCCCCTCTCGCAGCGGGTCATCGGCTCGCTCGCCCTCGCCTCTCCAGTCGGGGCATCCCATCCCGCGATGCTCGCGATCGCGAAGCAGGCCGCTCGCGACCTCCAGGACGCGCTCCTGAACACCGCACCGCCGGAGTTGCAGGCGCTGCTGGCCCGGTTCGCGGACGGCACCGCCCGCCACCGCGTGCTTGCCATCAGTCGAGGAGGCGTGCTCGCCTCGACGGGCGCGTTGCCGATGCTCTCGGCCGAGCGGCACGTGACGCTGTGGGACGAGTTGCAGGCTCACCAGTGGCAGGGGGGTGTCGCGTCCGTCCTGCTCGCGGGTCGGCCGAGCACTGCCCGCCGCATCGTGAATCGGGCAGGCGAGAGCATCTACCTCGTTGAACTGCCCGAGGACGAGCCGACCGCAGCGCCGGAACCCACCCGGCTCTCCCGCCTTGCCGCGCACCTCGACGTGCTCGGTCGCACCAGCGGGTGCATCGCGATCCACGGTCCCCGCGACAGCGGGAAGACGCTTCTCGCCCAGCTCTGGCTGCGCGAACGCGACCGCCACGACCCGGTCGTCATCGACGCCCCGGCATTTCGGGAACCGGGGGCCGTGGCCACGGCGGCGCACGCGCTGAGCACAGGCACGTCGGTGGTCGTCCGCAGCGTCGAGTCTTTGACCGACGCAGACTTCCCGGTCCTGCAGCAATTGGCTGGCGCGGCAGATCCCATCCGGTCCGCCCGGGTCGTGTTCTGTGTCGCAGACGACCCGACTGGCGTCGTCTTCAGTTACCTGGGCCGCCGGGGGCCGCGACTCGACCTCCCAGCGCTGCGCGATGACCCAGACCGTGTCATCGGCCTGGCCGTGAGACTCGCTCAGGAGCACTCGGTGACACTGAGCCCTGCTCTGCTGCAGGCGCTTTCCCGGTGGGACTGGCCTGGTGGCGCCTCGGAGCTGCGGGTTCTGATTGCCGCGATGGTGGCGTACCGCCCCGTCGGCACCATCCTGGACGTCGACCTTCTGTCCGCCGAGATGCGCACACGTGCCCGCCAGCTGCGCGGCATCGCCGCATCCGAGTACCGGGCGATCGATGCGGCGCTGCGGGAAGCGGACGGAAACCGTTCGCGCGCAGCGGAGATCCTCGGTATCGGGCGCACAACGCTGTACCGGAAACTGCGCGCGTACGGTTTCGACGGGCAGAACACCCTGATCTCCTGAAAACAGCGCCCCCGCCTGCCGACCAGGGAGGCCTGGATTCGCAGTTGCGTACTCGGCGCGGCGGAGGCGTTACACGGGGATATCAGGCGGGGGTTCGGATGAGCTTCTTGTTCGCGAACTCGTCCATGCCGTACCGGGCGAGCTCGCGTCCGACGCCGGAGCGCTTCACGCCGCCGAAGGGGAGGTCCGGTGCGCTGCGGCTGGTGCTGTTGATCCACACCATCCCGACCTCCAGTTCGCGGGCGATCTGCGCGGCTGCCAGAGGATCCTGCGTGAAGACGCTGCTGGACAGCCCGAAGGGCGACTCGTTGGCCAGGGCGACCGCGGCCTGCGGGGAGGGCACCCGGTACACGACCGCGGTCGGTCCGAACAGCTCCTCCTCGTAGGCTCGCATCAGCGGGGTGACCCCGGTGAGCACGCTGGGCGGGTAGAAGGCGCCCTCTCGGCGTGCACCGGGGGCGATGTGCAGGGTGGCGCCCTTGGCGACCGCGTCCTCGACGAGCTCCTCGAGCTCATCTCCGGCATCCGCGGACGCCAACGGGCCGAGGAACGTGTCGGGGTCCGTGGGGTCGTCGGGGATGATCTTCGTGATCGCGTCGATGAACTTCCGAGAGAACTCGTCGTAGACGGCATCCACGACAATGAACCGCTTGGATGCCGTGCACGCCTGGCCGCCGTTGGCGATGCGGCCGCGTACGCCGGCTGCCACGGCCGCGTCGACGTCAGCATCCTCCAGGACGATGAACGGGTCCGAGCCGCCCAGCTCAAGGACGACCTTCTTCATATGCCTGCCGGCCACCTCGCCGACAGCCGAGCCCGCCTTCTCGGAGCCGGTCAGCGACACCCCTTGCACGCGCGGGTCGGCGATGATGCCGGCAATCTGGCGGCTGTCTACGAACGCGTTGATGTACGCGTCGGCCGGAAGCCCGGCATCGTGGAGCACGCGTTCGATGGCGAGGGCGGACTGCGGGCAGTTGCGGGCGTGTTTGAGGATGATCGTGTTGCCCAGTGCGAGGTTGGGGGCGACAAACCGGGCCACCTGGTAGTACGGGTAGTTCCACGGCATGATCCCCAACAGCGGCCCGATCGGCTCGGTGCGGACGAGCGCTTCCCCTCCGCCGACGATGTCGAGGGTCTCGTCGGTGAGAAACGCTTCGGCGTGGTCGGCGTAGTACTGGTAGATCGAGGCGACCAGCTCGACTTCCCCGCGGGCCTGCGTGACGGGTTTGCCGACCTCGAGGGTCAGCAGCGCGCTCAGTTCATCGATGCGGTCCCGGTGCAGCTGCGCCGCGCGTGCCAGGATCCCCGTCCGTTCGGCGAGCGGCAGCTCCCGGTACCTGCGGTAGGCCGTGTGCGAGCGGGCGACGATGTCGGCCACGTCCGCATCGCCGATCACGGGGTACTCGGCGACCGTCTGGCCGGTGGCTGGGTTGATGGTCCGGTATGCACCCATCGTGGTCTCCTCGCTTCATTGCTGTCGTGCGGCTCTCGGGCCACGCCCGCCCAGATCGGCGGTCGTCTGGCGCGATACTGCCCACTCAGCCTGTCGCGCCGTGGCCGAGTTCGTCCAATACTGATCCCGGCCCAGATTGATGACGATGGCGCATCAGATGTACGTGGATCGGGTATTGGACGCGCATTGATCGGTGGTGGGAGGCTGGGACGGTGACCACTCTGATACTCCGCGAGGGCGCGGACCGGCTTCACGTCGAACTGAACCGTCCTGACGTGCGAAACGCGATCAACGACGACATGGTCGACGAACTTCACGCGGTATGCACGAGCCTGGAGCGAGAGCCCCGCATCCTGATTCTCACCGGAACCTCCACGCCCGAACGGGGTGTGTTCGCGGCTGGCGCAGACATCCGGCAGCTGCTCGAGCGCGGCCGCGACGAAGCGCTGGCCGGCATCAACTCCGGGCTGTTCACCCGTATCGCGCGGCTGCCTATGCCGGTGATCGCCGCGGTCGACGGGTTCGCGATCGGGGGCGGTGCGGAACTCGCGTACGCGGCCGACATCCGGATCGCGTCCACCCGCGCCGTGTTCGGCAACCCCGAGACGGCGATCGGAATCCTGGCCGCGGCCGGGGCGACCTGGCGGCTCGCCGAGCTGGTGGGGGAGCCGCTGGCCAAGGAGATCCTGTTCACGGGGCGCCGGCTGGACGCCGAGGAGGCGCTGCGGTGTGGGTTGGTGGCCTCGGTGCATGCACCCGACCAGTTGGCGGCTGCGGCGGACACAGTCGCCGATCGGATCGCGGGCCAGGATCCGCTCGCCCTCCGCGTCTCGAAGCGCGTGCTCGCTGCGCCGCGGGACGCCCACCCCCTTGTCGACGAACTCGCGCAGGCGATCCTGTTCGAGTCGGACGCCAAGACGCAGCTGATGACCCGATTCCTCAACCGTTCTCAGGAGACCCGATGATCACTGTTCCCTCCACCGTCGGCGTGATCGGGGGCGGCCGCATGGGCGCCGGTATCGCGCAAGTGTTCGCTCAGGCGGGCGCCCAGGTCACCGTGATCGAACGTGACCCGGCGGCGGCGGGCGCGGCCGCCGCGCGGTTGGCCGATGGGATCCGCAAGGCCGCGGAGCGGGATGCCTCGGTCGACGTCGACGCAATCGCCGGCCGCGTCGCGGCCAGCGCCGACTACGAGGCGCTGCGGAATGCCGAGCTCGTGATCGAAGCTGTCCCAGAGACATTCGCACTCAAGGTCGAGGCGATGCAGAGAGCAGAGGGGATCGTGGAGGAGTCGGCGTGGCTGGCCACGAATACCTCATCGTTGTCGGTGACAAGGCTCGCGGCGCAGCTGGCGAGGCCGGAGCGCGTGTGCGGACTGCACTTCTTCAATCCGGTGCCGCCCTCGTCACTCGTCGAGATCGTGCTGACGCCGTCGACCGACCCGGACCTGCGGCAACGGGCGGAGCAGTGGGTGACATCGCTGGGGAAGACCCCGATCGTCGTCAACGACGCGCCCGGCTTCGCGAGCTCCCGCCTGGGCGCGGCAATCGCGCTGGAAGCGATGCGGATGCTCGAAGAGGGGGTGGCCAGCGCTGAGGACATCGACACGGCGATGGTGCTGGGATACCGTCACGCGACAGGTCCGTTGCGCACCTCCGATCTTGTCGGGCTGGACGTGCGTCTCGGGATCGCCGAATACCTCTATGAGACGCTCGGCGAGCGGTTCGCCCCGCCGCAGATCCTCCGCGACAAGGTCGCGGCCGGGGAGCTGGGACGCAAGACGGGACGCGGCTTCTTCGACTACGCGTGAGTCGTGGCCGGCTGGACGCCCGGCGCGGTCACGCGCTGAGCACGATCCGGCCGGGCACGCCGCCCGCGGCGAGCCGGTCCAGCGCATCCTGCACCGCCGTCGCAGACAACTCCCCGTCGATGATCGGGAGATGCGGGAGCGCGCCGCGCCGCGCGAGCCCGACGAGCTCCTCGAGCTCGCCGAGGGACCCGACGAAGCTTCCGCGGATGGTGATGATCTTCAGAGTGAGCAACGCGGTGGGGATGACCAGCTCTCCGCCGAACAGCCCGACCTGAACCATCGTTCCGCCCTTGCGGAGCGCGGCGAACGCAGCGGGAGCTGTTGTGGAGTTGTTGACGAAGTCCACGATCGCCGCGACCGGCCCACCGGCGCCGGCGACGATGGCGGCGGCAAGGTCTTCCTGGCGGGCGGAGATCGTCGTGGTCGCTCCGAGCTGCCGCGCCAGTTCCAGATTGCGCTCCTGCAGGTCCACCGCGAGGACTGCTTCGTGGCCGAGCGCGCGCAGCGTGGCGATCGCCATCAACCCGACACCGCCGGCGCCTATCACCACGACCGGATCGGACGCGGTGGCCGGAAGGGCCTTGCGCGCGGCACTGTAGGCGGTCAGGCCGGAGCAGGCGAGAGTTGCGGCCCACCGCTCTTCGATCCCGGTGACGTCGAGGAGGTAACGGGGGTGCGGGACGAGGATAAACTCGGCATACCCGCCGTGGCGGGCGACGCCGAGGTTACGGGGCGAGGGGCACAGGTTCTCGTGACCTGCCTGGCATGCGTCGCAGGAGCCGTCGCCGATCCATGGGTAGACAAGGCGATGCTCACCCGGCGAGACCCCGTCGGCGTCGGGGCCGGCCGCTTCGACGACGCCGACGACCTCATGGCCGAGGACAAGCGGGTAGGTGACGCCCCGGTCGATCAGATTCAGACGCCCCCGGCTGCCGAGATCGTAGTACCCCTCACGCAGGTGCATGTCGGTGTGGCACACCCCGGACCGAACCACGCGCAGGAGGATTTCGGTGCCTTCGGGGGTCGGGGTCGGCAATTCCACATCGGTCACCGTGTGATCGTCTTGGAAGATCGCGAATGCGTGCATGGTTGTCCTCGCCGTTGATATACGCACAGTGGACTCCACGCTTCCACTTCGTTCTGATTCTCTCCAATACCAAATGGCAGGCGGATTGATACCTGGCGACCCTTAGCCTCGATCCACCGATGAGCCGTGGGTGTGCCGGGGCGGCATGATCGGGGCGCGGTGACGCGTCGAGGGCAGGGTTGAGTTCCGGGCGTCGCATCCCGGTCGTCCACTTGGTCCTCGGTCGTGCCGCGTTGCGGCGATGGTCAGGTGGTCACCGTTGGCGGTGGCGCGTGCGTGGCTGTGAAGAGCCGGTCGAACGCGGTCTGCCATGGCCAGGCCTCGGGCAGGTGCAGCGTGATTCGGCGCGCGGAGCGCGCCAGCCGTGCGGGGACGTGGATCAGGGTGCGGCGGATCGTCGCGGTCGTTGCTCTCGCGAGCCGTCCCGCTCGGTCGGCGACGAGACCGGCAGCGCGGGTGAGGTTGAATGCGATCACGGCGATGACGAGCCAGGCGCTGTTCGCGGTGAACACCCCGGAGGGCAGGTGCGCGAGCGGCCCCGCTTTGAGGTCGGCGTGGACCTGCTCGATGATCGCGTGACCGCGGTGGGTCTTGTCCGCGGCCACCGTGTCCATCACCTCCTTCGCTGTGGTGGTGAAGAACGCGTGATGCCGGTAGACGTCGAACAGGGTCGGCTGCTCCACCTGTCTCGGGTTCAGATCGGGGATGCGCCGCACCACCAACCGTCCGGCGACCTGTTCCGCCTTCTTCCTCGAGCGGAACGCGGTGAACGGGACCTCGGCGACCTCGGCTTTGGAGATCAGCTGCCCGGTGGTCTCGTCACGGATCGCGTCGGTGTACTCGATCATCTCCCACGCATCATCCGGGATGGTCGCGATCGCGGCCTTCACCGCCGGGTCCATCCTCACGGTCACCGACACGTCGGCGCCCGCCTTGATCGCGGTGCCGACGGTCGCGTGTCCGTAGAACGCGGAGTCCGCCCGCAGCAACGGCCTGGCCCCGGTCGCGGCGCGGGTGCGGCGCAGGGTGGCGAGAGCATCGCCGACGATCCGCGCGGCCCCCTTCGGGGACCCGGTCTTCCCCTGCCGCAACCGCTGGGCCAGGATCACCGGCGCCGACGAGGTGGTCGATGCCGTGGCGAGGAGGGCGTTCAGCCCCCGGACGCCGGAGTACCCGAAACCGGCGCCCTGCTTCTGGTATCCGTGGACCTCGATGATGGTGTCGTCCAGATCCACCATCACCCGCTCGCCATCGCCTGCTCGGAGCAGCGGCGCGTCGACAGCGAGATTCGCGAACACCCGGGAGGCGACGGCGTCGAGCTGGCGGACGTGTCCGAACCGGAACTCCCGCAGGAACGACCCGAGCGTCGACGGCGCATACGTCCGGTCGAACAACCGGCCCATTCCGCCATGGCGGAGCAGGTTCATGTCGTCGATCGAGTCCGCCCCGGCGAGCATGCCCGCGACCAGTGCCATCACCTTCGCACCCGCGTTGGCGCCCTTATCCGTCGGGACGCTCAACCGCTCACGCGCGAGCTCGTCCAACCCCGCGGAACGCGCCAGGCGGAGCATCGGCACCAGCCCCGCGGCCGACACGAGATTCGGATCATCGAACACCGCAGACACTGCGGCGGGGGCGTGCTTGAATTGCATCTACGAGATGCCTCTCCGACCAGACGAACAGAACCCTAAGCAAGCTCTATTCTTCCTGATCAGAGGGGCATTTCTACGTCACGACGCTCGCTCAACGCCCCGTCCATCGGTGGATCGAGGCTTAGTCCTGCGGCGTCGGGAGGACGGATTCGGACAACCGGAGCACGGCGTGCAAGGCACGGTCGTCGCTGTCGCGCAGCCACGCCATCCGCAGCTCGACAGGTGCGACGTCGTCGGTCAGGCGCAGGAAGCGCAAGTGCGGGTCGGCGATGCTGTCGATCACCGAGGACAGGGTCAATGAGCAGCCGATCTCGGCGGAGACGAGGGACATCAGCGTCCACGAGTCCGGTGCGTGCTGGACGACATCGGCGTTGAACCCGGCGGCTCTACTCATCTGTCGCAGCCGCTCCAGCAGCAACGTGCCGGTCTGCGGTTGGAGCGACACGAACGGCTCACCCTCGAACTGCGCGATCGACACGGCACCGGCGTCGGCTAGACGGTGGGTCTCCGGGACGGCGATGACGAGTTCCTCGACAGCGATCACGCGGGTGCGCACGGCGGCGGGAATGTGGTCCCACCTGCCGAGGGCGATGTCGATGTCGCCGCGGGTGAGCAGCTGCATCGCCGGTTGGGCGAAGTGCTGACTGAGCAGCTCGAGGTGGATGCCTGGGTGGTTCTGGTTGACTGCTCGGGCGAGCAATCCGACCATCACGTTGGAGGACGCACCCGCGTACGCCAGACGGACGTGACCGATCTCGCCCGTCCCGGCTGCGCGGGCGACCCTGCTCACCCGGTCCAGCGCGTCCAGGACCTCCTGGGCGGGGGCGACGAGGGCCTCGCCCACCGAGGTCAGCGTTACCTTGCGGGTGCTCCGCTCGAACAGCCGCGCACCCAACTCCCGCTCCAGCTGCTGGATGCCGCGGCTGATCGGCGGCTGCGCCATATGCAGGCGCTCGGCTGCCCGTCCGAAGTGCAGTTCCTCGGCGACGGCGAGGAAGGTGCGCAGCTGCTGCAGATCCATCCAGGGATTATTGCATAATCCGTACCGATGGAAGGTGGATTGGCATACAAGTCTGGATGAGTCGGCCGGGGTCGCGCAGACCCCGGCCGACCGAGATCACTGCGCGGTATAGCCGCCATCCACGACATACTCGGCGCCGGTGACGAAGGAAGCCTCGTCCGAGGCGAGGAAGAGTACGACGTTCGAGACTTCCTCGGGCTGGCCGGGCCGGTCGAGGATCGTCGTGGACAGCACGGCTTTCGTCGACTCCGGCGTCGCCAGCAGCCCCGTGGTCATGGGGGTGGCGATGACACCGGGATGCACAGAGTTCACCCGGATGCCGTACTTGGCCAGGTCCACCGCGCTGGCCTTGGTCAGCAGCCGGACGGCGCCCTTTGACGCCTCGTACGCGGCGGCGCTCGGTGCGCCGATGATGCCGTAGATCGACGAGATGTTCACGATCGATCCCCCGCCTGCGCGGACCAGAGCAGGCACCGCGGCCTTGGTGCCGAGGAAGACACCCTTGGCGTTGATGCGGAAGATGAGGTCCCACTCCTCCTCTGTGGTCTCCTCGACGGGCTTGAGGATGAGCACCCCCGCGTTGTTGACCAGAATGTCGAGCCGGCCGAAACGCTGCTCGGCTTCTGCCACGATCTCGTCCCACCTCGCCGCGATCGCGACATCCTGCTCCAGCCCCACGACCGTCCCGCCGTCACGGTTCGCTTCGGCGACGGTGTGCTCGAGCCCGGCCGAGTCGACGTCGGTGGCGAGGACGCTCGCCCCTTCCTGGGCGAGGCGGCGCACATGTGCGCGCCCCATCCCGTTCGCCGCGCCGGTGACGATCGCGACCTTGCCTGCAAGCCTGCTACCCATGGGTTCTCCTTAGCCTCATTGCTGATCACGCCCAGGCGCGGGCCGCTCCCGGCCCCATCGCCTCGACACCACCAGGGTGGCGTCGAAATGGGGAGCCTCGAGTGTGCCGTTCTGGAACAGCCCTCGTTTCATGAGATTAGAGCATCAATACGTGCCTGATCAGGTATTGGACGGACATAAACGGCTGCTGGGAGTCTGGACGAACACGACGACTGAGGTGTTCCCGATGATGAAGAGCTCGCTCCCGGATGGCCGGACGGTGCAGGACGTGGCCGGTGGTCCTTTCGAGGGTCTCCTGGTCGCGGATTTCGGCCGGGTACTCGCTGGCCCCTACTGCACGATGCTGCTCGCGGACCTCGGGGCGACGGTCATCAAGGTGGAGAGTCCGCTAGGGGACGAGACACGCAGCTACCGGCCACCGGAGTACCGAGGCGAGTCGACCTACTTCCTCTCCATTAACAGGAACAAGCAGTCTGTGGTGCTGGACTTCCGCAACCCCGATGACCTTGTCCTCGCACAGCGTCTCGCGGCCCGAGCCGATGTGGTCACAGAGAACTTCAAACCCGGCGGGCTCCGGCGATTCGGCTTGGACTACGAGTCCGTCAAGCGGGAGAACCCCAGTGTGATCTATGCGTCGATCACCGGCTTCGGTACCGCGGGAGGCGCGGGGCTCGCCGGCTACGACCTGCTCGCACAGGCGCTGTCTGGACTGATGAGCGTGACCGGCGCGCCGAACACGGAAGGGTTCCGCGCGGGCGTCGCGGTGTTCGATGTGATCACCGGGTTGCACACGTGCATCGCGATCACCTCCGCCCTTTACCACCGACAGCGCTCGGGAGAGGGACAGCACGTCGAACTGAACCTGCTGTCCTCCGCATTGTCGGGCATGGTCAACCAGACCGGCGGGTTTCTGCTGAGCGGGCAGTCTCCGACCCGGATGGGCAATGACCACCCCAGTATCTACCCCTACGCACCGTTTCGCACCCATGACGGGGAACTGGTGCTCGCGATCGGCAACGACGCGCAGTTCGCTACGTTCTGCGACGCCATCGGGCTGCCGCAGCTGGCCGCAGACACTCGCTTCGCGTCCAACGCAGACCGCAGCGCGCACCGAGACGCCCTGCGCCCGCTGCTGACAGCGCGGCTGGTCACCAAGACCGCATGGGAGTGGTTCGACATCTTCAGCCCGTTGCAGGTCCCGTGTGCGCCGGTCCTGGATGTCCGTGGAGGCGTCGAGTTCGCTGCGAAGATCGGCCTGGAGCCCAGCGTCGCGGCCGGCACCGGCGACCACGCGGTGCCCACCATTCGCAACCCCATAACGTTCTCCCGCACCCCCGCGAGTTACCGCGCCGCGCCTCCTGCACTCGACCAGGATGGCGAGGCGGTCCGACGGTGGCTGCAAGTCGCGGAAGACGATGAAGACCACGTCGGCGATCGGGTTACCGTCCCGGCGATTCGGAAAGAGGGACGCTGAGAGATGACGATCACGAAGGCGGCACATCCGGTGGATACGGACTTTTATCAGATCGGTGATCTTCTCGGCGACGACGACCGCAATCTCATCACACGTGTGCGCGGATTCGTGGATTCCGAGGTCCTGCCAGTTATCAACGAGTACTGGGAGTTAGCGGACTTCCCTTACCAGATCCTCCCCGCACTGGGCGAGCTGGGAATCGTGGGCACCGCGATCCAGGGCTACGGCTGTCCGGGACTGACCCGACTGCAGACCGGCCTCGTCGCGATGGAACTGTCTCGTGGAGACGGGAGTGTGAACACGCTCAATGCCGTGCACTCGGGACTTGCGATGGGCAGCATCGCGTTGCTCGGCGACGACGAGCAGAAGCAGCGCTGGCTGCCCGAAATGGCAGCCCTCCGCAAGCTCGGCGCGTTCGCGCTGACCGAGCCCGATCACGGCTCCGACTCCGTCGCCCTGGAGACCACTGCCCGCCGCGACGGGAGCGCGTATGTCATAGACGGTGCCAAACGGTGGATCGGGCTCGGACACGTTGCGGACCTCGTCATCATCTGGGCCCGCGACACAGCGGATGCCAAAGTGAAGGCATTCGTGCTCGAGAAAGGCGCTGACGGACAGTATCCCGAGGGGTACTCTGCGGAGGCGATCACCGGGAAGATCGCTAAGCGCGCGATCCAGCAGGCGCACATCGAGATCTCCGGACTGAGGATCCCTGCCGGGAACAAGCTGGCGAAGTCGACCTCATTCCGTGACGTCTCCGCGATCCTCAACCGCACCCGCAGCACCGTCGCGTGGGAGGCGCTCGGGCACGCACTCGCCGCGTACGAGGCGGCAGCGGCCTACGTCCAGGAGCGCGTCCAGTTCGGCAAGCCCATCGCGAGCTACCAGCTGGTGCAGAACAAGCTGGCCAACATGCTCGCCGATCTCACCGCGATGCAGCTGCTCTGCTTCCGCACAGCCACCCTGCAGGATGAAGGCCGACTGACGAACGAACAGGCCTCGCTCGCGAAGATGTTCACCGGCGAGCACGCGCGTGCACTCTGCCGGGATGCCCGTGACCTCCTCGGCGGCAACGGACTCCTTCTGGAGAACCACGTCGCCCGCCACCTCACCGACATGGAAGTCGTCCACACGTATGAGGGAACCGACTTCATCCAGTCGCTCATCATCGGGCGCCAGATCACCGGAATATCGGCGTTCGCCTGACCCTCGGCCGACCACGGAAGGGAGCCCGCCATGACCGCGAGCTTTGTCTACGATGCTGTCCGCACCCCCTTCGGGCGGGCGGGTGGCGCGCTCAGCGGCATCCGGCCCGACGATCTCGCCGCAGTCGTCATGAAGGCGACCGTCGCGCGCATGGGCCTCGACCCCGCGCGCATCGATGACGTGATCTTCGGCGATGCGAACCAAGCAGGAGAGGACAACCGCGACGTCGCCCGTTTCGGGGCGCTGCTGGCAGGCTTCCCCACCAGTGTCACCGGCGTGACCGTCAACCGACTCTGCTCGTCGTCGCTGGAAGCGGTGATCCAGGCCGCCCGCGCTGTCGAGACCGGCGACGCCGGTCTCGTGCTCGCCGGCGGAGTGGAGTCGATGAGCCGGGCGCCGTTCATCGTGGAGAAGTCGCCGAGGCCGTGGCCGGCGGTCGGTAACCAGACACTGTGGAACACCTCCATCGGGTGGCGGATGACCAACCCGAAGCTGCCGAAGCAGTGGACCATCTCCAATGGAGAATCGGCGGAGAAGATCGCCCGAGAGTGGGGAATCTCCCGAGATGCCCAGGACGAGTTCGCCGTGCGCTCTCACCGGCTGGCAGCTAAAGCGTGGGCTGACGGGGTCTACGATGGCGAGATCGTGCACGTGCCAGGGGCCGACCTGGCACGCGACGAGGGCATCCGGGACGACACTTCCGTGGACAAGCTCGCCGGGCTTACTCCGCTGTTCGCGCGCGACGGCGAAGGCACCGTCACCGCCGGCAACTCCTCGCCGATCAACGACGGCGCTTCCGCCGTTCTGATCGCCGCGGAGGGTGCGCTGCCCGGCGAGCCACTCGCGCGGATTGCGGGACGCGGGGCGCATGGCGTCGATCCGCATCTGTTCCCGATCGCGCCGATCGAGGCGGCGAACAAGGCGCTCGCACGCGCCGGCCGGTCCTGGGCCGATGTCGACGTGGTCGAGCTCAACGAGGCGTTCGCTTCACAGTCGCTCGCATGCGTCGCCGGGTGGCCTGAACTTGATCCTGAGCGGGTCAACATCCACGGCGGAGCGCTGGCCATCGGCCATCCGCTGGGCGCTTCGGGGGGCCGCATTCTCGGGCATGCCGCGCATGAGCTTGCGCGACGCGGAGGCGGCGTCGCCGTCGTGGCGATCTGCATCGGCGTGGGTCAAGGCCTCGCCGTCGTGCTGGAACGGTGACAGTGAGACCGCGAGCATCCGTTCGTGGTGGGGTCATTGGCAGTCCCAGAGTCAACCGAAGCTTCAGCATTCCCCTCCGACGTTCTTCCTCGACGGTGAGATGCTCGAGCTCGGCCAGCTGCAGTGACCTCCAGCGCTCTCGCCGCCGTGACAGGCCGCTGACCAGACAGGGTCGGCGCGTCAGAGAGCGGTGTAGGAATCCGCCATTTCCCGTGGAATCCTGAGTCCGGGACCACCGCCAACTAGCGTGGAATCCCTGGGGTTATCCGCCATCTCGAGCGGGAACCTACACGAGGGGAACGACTGATGCTCGGGTATGACGCGTACGTGCACGAGGTCCGCTGCGGGGTCAGCGGGGACGACCTTCGTCGTATCGGCGAGATCGCTTATGAGGGGCGGACGAGATACCTCGGCACGCTCCTGTCGCGCCGCGTTGCGTACGTTCCCTATCGGACCTGGGTCGACAAGCTGTTGAGTGCCTCCGAGGACGGGCGGGTGGAACTGCTCCAGGATGGCGGCTACCCGTATCTCTTTCACGCCCGTGGTGAGGAGATCAAGTCCAACTTCTCAAGCGCTGGCGTGAGTGCCATCGCCGCCCTGTCCAACGACACTTGGTACCTCGTCGAGGCCTGGGATCAGAGTTGATACGGATGCCTATATCTGTTTCCTCTCAACATGGACGACTGCATCCCTAGACGCATCCGTCTTTTGGACATCCTCTTGCTTCGAGGTCATCGATCACGTTCGACCAGTCGACGTTCCGTCTTGTCGTACACGTAGTTCGTGATCTCGCCGGACATGATCATCGTCACCGCTTGGTTGATCACGTCATAGGGGACGACGAACCACTCGGAGGGGTCGTAGTTCCGGCCGTTCTTGTCGATCTGTGTGAGATCCAGCCGTACCTCCGCAAAGACGCGGTGCAGAAGGTGCTCCAGCCACGACGCCTTCACGTTGTATAGCCGGTAGTCGGCCACAACCTTCACGGGGGCCATGAGGTAGGTTGGCGACTTCTCTGCGTTCTTGATGCGTTGCTCGACGCTCGTCGTCGAGAAGCCGATTTTGTGCAGGTCCTTCATGTTCGCAACCAAAGGGTCGCTACTGAGCGACTGGAGAACGTAGATGTGCCCCGTCTCGATGTCGCCATCGAGGATGTCATCAGCTGATGCTCCAGCCCGGACGAGCGCTTGGCCTGCCTGTTCGTGCAATCGGATCGAGAGCGACTGCCGGTACAACGAGGACTCAGTCCCGTTCTCGAAGATCACGCGGAGTCGTTGCTTCTGCTCTGTCTTGCCGCCGACGACCATCGACAGCGATTCGCCGACCTCGGCGACGAAGAGGAGCACGCCATTGAGGGCAAAGAATCGGCCCTCCTGGATGGTGTGCACGCCGTTGAAGGGTGCCAGCGTGATCGTTCCCTCTTTCAGCTCGGAGTGTTTGGTGCGAAACAGGTGCTCGAAGTTCTCGAAGTCCTGCGCTTTCGTGCGCTTCGCCACCGAGTCGGGCGCCTCGGAGCTCCGGCGGACCGGAAGGTCCGAAACATCAAGGACGCCCCCGTCATCGCCCAGCAGGTCGTCAAGGTCATCCCCCTCGAGGAGCTCGTCGATCGATGCCGGCGCTTGCGGCGTTTCGAGCAGACCGAACTCATCCAGATGCTTGACGGCAGCCGCCCGCTCCTCGCTGGCGAGGAAGCCGTCGAGCCTTGCGCCGAGCTTGCGCTCGGCGATCTCGCGGGTGACCGAGCTCGGCACCCGGGCGTAGGCCCGGTAGAAGTCCACGATCTCCAGGAACGCTCGCTCGAGACGATCAGACGAGGTGACCTTCTGAGGCTTCTCTGGCGCATCGAGCAGGCCGTCAACGTCGGCGTCGAGAACCGCCTGGAAGTCGGTCAGGACGAAGTCGACAGGCCCGATGTCCGCATTCGTGCTCATGCGTCGGTCCCCAGCTCCGTCGCGCGCTTCTCGGCCCCGCGCTGCTGCTTGAGCTTCTGCAGGAACAGCAGCGCGGTCGCGAGACGCTTCTCATTCGGGTCCTCGGCGCGCACGTCGGGACGGCGCCCGTTGACCTTCACCCAAGTTTGGATCTTCGGGAACAGCGTCAGCGCCTCTTCCTCGGTGAACTCAATTCGGGTCGCTGCGATCTGGTCTTGAATGATCCTCAGCACCGAAGGCGTGACCGACTTCGACATCACCTCGAATGCTCGCTGGAAAGGGTTCACCGAGTCGATGAGATTGATGCTCAGCTCGTCAATGTTCACGAATTTCTCGGCGAGCTTGATGAAACGCTTGTCGCCGACCTCGCGCACTTCGCCGGTCTTGATCACCGAGTCGACGACCACCTGCTGACGCACCTCCTCGACCTCAGCTTCGGTGAGGTCGGGGTACTTCTCGCGGATGATCTTGGGGATCAGCACCCGGTTGGTCGTCTCAGGGTCGACCGACCCGGCAGCAGCTTTGGCGAAGGTGTCGTCTTGCAGGATCGTCGCCTTCAGGTCGTTCAGGTCGGTCTCGACGATCTGCTTCACTCGCGCGGTCGTTGGCTCCTTGAAGCCCTTGATCTTCAGCTCGCCGGGCTTCTTCGCGTCGTCGCCGTCGAACTTCTTCGTCTTGAACTGGAAGTTCTGGGCCAGCACCTGCTCCATGAGCAGCGACGCGGTGATGGCCTTGAGCATGTTGTTCACCGAGACCTTGACCTCGCCCTGCGAGGCGTCGGGCTCTGCGATGAGGTTCGTGAACTGGGCGTGGGACTTGCCTTCGGAGTCGCGGGTCACCCGGCCGATGATCTGGATGACCTCAGTGAGTGAGGCTCGATACCCGACGGTCAGGGCGTGCTCGGCGAACGGCCAGTCGAAGCCCTCTTTCGCCATCCCGAGGGCGATGATCACATCCACCGCTTCGCGGTCCTTCGATGCCGTGTGCGCCAGGAAGTGGAGGGTGTCGCCGCGCTTCTTCTGGTCGGTGTCGTCGACGAGGTCCGCGACTCGCACGATCTCGCCGGTGTCGCTCCGGCGCACGCTGATGATGCCGGTGTCTTCGTCCTCGTCAACCACCTCGCCGATGGTGTCGAGTATGAAGCCGACCTCCTCCAGCTTGTCCTTCGTGGACTCGCCGGAGTTGACGTTCGGGATGTGCACGATGGTCTTCTTGTCGAGGTCGAGGACCTCGCCGATCGCATCGGTGTACCGGCCCTGATAGAAGTGGTGTCCGATGCCCAGCGAGCGCAGGTACTCGTACCCGTTGAGCTGGTCGTAGTAGTTGAACGTCACCGGCGTGAACTTGGCCTCGTCCTCAGGCGCGAGCACCGGCACCGAGTCGCCGCGAAAGTACGAGCCTGTCATCGCCACGATGTGCGCGTCGGAGCCGTTCATCACGTCGCGTAGCAGCGCGCCTAGGCGCGAGCTTTCGGTGTCGGCGGAGACGTGGTGGAACTCGTCGATCGCCAGCACCGTGCCGTTGAAAGCGTCGGGCGCCAGCCTCTCGAACGCAAACCGCAGCGTCGCATGCGTGCAGACCAGTGTCGCGTCGGAGCCTTCGAGGAACTTGAGGAAAGCGTCGACTTTTCCGGCCGATGACCCGGCGTCGCAGAGGTTGTTCTCGTCCTTGATCTCCCAGTCGGCCCAGAAGCCGTGGTTTGTCAGCGCGGTCGGTGCGAACGACGCGCCGATCGAGCGCTCAGGCACCGCGACGATGACCTTCCTGCGGCCCTGGTTGTAGAGCTTGTCGAGCGCCACGAACATCAACGCGCGCGACTTACCCGAAGCGGGTGGGGCCTTCACCAGCAGGTGCTGGGCGTCGCGCTGCGCGAACACTCGCTGCTGCATCTCACGCATGCCGAGATTGTCGGTGTTCACCGACGCCTTGGTCTGGGCGTAAGTGACGTTGACGATGTTGACGGGCTTCTTGCTCGTGCTCATTTGCGGGTCCCCCTGGTCCTCTTCGCCGGGGCCTTCGCGGCCTCCTCGGCGGTCATGCGCTCGTACATCGCGAACAGGTCGGAGAGTCGCTGCTCGTCGGTCTCGTACGGCTTCTTGGAGTAGATCGAGTCGACCAGCGCGTCGACCTCGGCGTGTGCCTTGCGCAGATCGTCGGGCATCTTGTCGGGATCGTAGAGCTCGGCGAGCGTCCGCTCGCAGTGGTACTCGCGCACATCCAGTACACGCAACGCGGCGAGCTCGAACTTCTCCTTCACTGCGTCTGAGAGCGGCGGCACCGGGAAGTTGTTGTAGACGATCGTGTTGGAGTAGCGGAGTCGAGTTTCCATCTGGCCCGCCACCGCGCGTGTCCACGACATGTGCATTGCCGAAGTCAGCAACGCGAAGACCCAGGGTTCCGCATCGTAAGCCGCATAAGCCTGGTCATTAATGACGTATCCCTCGTCTAGGTAGCCCATTGGAATGTAGGAGCGACGTTCCGATGAGACGCGCGGCACAAAGATCGAATCTGTCGGCTTGTACGCAACCTGCTTGAACCTGTGCGGCCGACTAGCGAAGTCCACCGTGCTCTGTGCTTTGCTTTCGAGTCGCCACGCGGCAACTCTGTCAAGCCTGTCAGCGATGGGCGGAATCGCTCGCGCCGCGCCTACCTCGCGATCCGTGATCCAAAGGCAGTATCGTTCGATGTCGTTGATGTAGTCGGCAGCGCCGACGTACCTCTTCACGAATCGGGCGGCCTCGGGGTACTCGTCAAGAAGTTTGGACCTTTCGTCGGGTTCCAACACGAGGTGGCCGCCGTCAGTCGGTTTTGAACCGAAGGCCATCGGCGGAAGACCTAGCGAGATTGGCTTCATCTGGCGGCCAGCGATAACGCTCGGAGCATCTGCGAGGTAGCCGTTGATGTTGTTTGCAGTAATCTGCAGGCCGCCCGTGAAGATGTACTTCTGCGCATTCGAGTCGTTGCGGAGACTGATCACCGCGACGGTGACGCCGGCATTGCGCTTCGCGTTGTTCTCCCACTTGAACGACGTGTAAGCGAAGCCAATCTCGATACCCATGCTGAAGATCGTGGGGAACATGAGGCTGACGTGCTCGCCCTGCGCGACAGAGTTGGTCGTAACGAAGGCAAGCTGAGCACGGGTCCCAAGTATGTAGTCGGCGCCCTTCACGAACCACAGCGAGATGTAGTCAAGGTTCGCGGAAAACGGCCGCGCTCCGAAGACGTGCTTGAACTCGCTCTTCTGCTCCTTCGTCTGCATGCTGGATCCGACGTACGGCGGATTGCTGATCAGGTAGATCTCGCCACCGTCGTTCGGGCAGACCTCGTTCCAGTCGATGCGCGTCGCGTTGCCGTGCTTTATCTGGCCGGTCTCCTTCAGCGGGATCAGGGGGATCGAGACACCGAACTTGTCGTTGAACTCAGAGTTCATCTGGTGCTTGGCGATCCACAGCGACAGGATCGCGACCTCGACGGCGAAGTCGTCGATCTCAATGCCGAAGAAGTTCTCAATATTGATCTTCGACTCCGCGAACAGCACGCGGTGCTTCTCGTCCAGCTCCGCGAGGCGCTCGAGAATCGCGTGCTCGAGTCGGCGCAGCTCCTTGTACGCGATCACGAGGAAGTTCCCCGAGCCACATGCCGGGTCGAAAACCTTGATCGCACTGATGCGCTCCAGGAGAGCTTCGAGCTTCTTCACCGAGTCGTGGCCGGCATCCAGTTCGTCCTTCAGTGCATCGAGGAACAGCGGCTCGATCGTCTTCAGGATGTTCGGCACCGAGGTGTAGTGCTGGCCGAGGTCGCTGCGCTTGCCGGGAGTGACAATCGCCTGGAACATCGAGCCGAAGATGTCGGGATTGATCTCACGCCAGATGAGTTTGCCTGCGTTGATCAGCTCGTCGCGGGCGACCTTCGTGAACTGAGGTACGACGAACCGGTTGTCCGCTCGGAACAGCCGCCCGTTGACGTAGGGGAATGCCGCAAGGTGGTTCGGCTTCCCTGCAGGACTCTCCGTGTCGAGCGCCAAGAACATGTCGGTGAGGAGCTCAGCGGTGTCTGAACCGTCAGCCAGAGTGTGCGATCCAACGGCGTTCGTGAACTGGTTCTCCGCGAAGATCCCCGTGTCCTCGGCGAAGAAGCAGAACAGCAGCCGCGTGAAGAAGAGGTTCAGCGCGTGTCGGCCGTGCGGCTCCTCAAGCAGGCCGGGGTTGGCGTGGAGCAGCTCGTCGAACAGCTTGCCCATGCGCTCGGCGGCTTTGACGTCGGCGTGTGCCTCTGCGACGTATTGGGCCTTCTCCATGCCAGCCCATGGGAGGAAGAACGTGAAGTGCTGGTTGATCTCGCGGATCGGGAAGCCGATCGTCTCGCCGGTCTGGGTGTCGTGCGCGACGAGCTCGTCGTAGTCGGTGACGACCACGAAGCGCGTGCTGAAGCGCACCACATCGGGAGAGGTCTTCAGCTGCTCGAGCACGGCGAGTGGGTCACTGGTCGTCTCCTTGAAGTAGACGACCTTCTTCTGCGCGACCTCCGTCGCGGGGTCGGCAGCAACATTCAAATCTCCGTTGCGCAGCCGCGTGACACTGCTTTGCGGCTTGCCGTACGCGAGTAGCAGGTCGAAGATGAACTCGCGGTCGTAGCTCTCGCGACCAGCCAACGGCGAGACGCGCTCCTCGACGGCCTTGAGGTTGAGTCTCGCCACGACAACGTCCTGTTCTCACACTGCTTTTCGACGGGCACAACCGCGGAACTGCACACTTCCGGAGCGGGGATCCGGGATACCGGCCCTTGTCTTCGATGTTATCGAGGGGCTCAGACGGGAGCTGATGCGTTGGCCGCCGAGTCCGAACTCCGCGTCGATAGGGTCACAAGTCGTCGAGATTGATCCCGAGCCGCTCCGCCACTTCGGAAAGTGGCGTGCTCGGCCCGGCCGCGGAGCGTTCGCGAACGATGGTCGCGATCTCTTGTTGCTCGCGTTGGAGATCTTCGAGCCAAGCGTCAACGAGGGTCATGGGGATCGGTGCGAACGCGAAGGCATCAACACCGACGTGGAACTGGTGGCCGGTGGGGCCGTTCTCGCGGTCGTGGGTGTGGCCATGCAGCAGAGGGAGCCCGTGGTCGACAGGCCGATGCGCGACGTGGCGATCATCGCCCTGGGTGTCACCTGAGTAGGGGTAGTGGGACGCCACGACTTTGCACCCCGCCCTCGAGCCTGTGATGACTTCGGGAAGGAGGTTCCATCCGGCCTCCTCGTATAGCGGCGTGAACCTCTCGATGGTGCGCTTGGATTGCGTCGCGGGCGAGACTCGGTCGTGGTTGCCGGGAACGAGGAAGCGGTGTCCGCGCAGCTGCACCGTCAGTGGGAGCGATTCACCGATCGGGCCCAGCGCGAGATCGCCTAAGTGCAGGACGACATCGTCGGGGCCGACGGTCTCGTTCCATCGGCGGGTCAGCTCGGCATCCATCTCGTCGACTGTTGCGAATGGACGGCCTGCGAGCTCGATGATGCGCGCATGGCTGAAGTGTGTGTCCGAGGTGACGAAGTCGACCTGGTCGAAGTCGAATGCCGGGTAGTCAGGCATCGTCGAGACTGCCTTCCATGTCGAACGCCCGCAGCAGGATGCGTTCGCCTTCCGTCATGGGCTCGGGCGGGAGCGCGTCCGCCTCACGATGAAGCTGCTGAAGCAGCTCTTTGATCTCATCCCGGTGCTCGTCCCGCCACTCGCGGAGCGCGGGATCGCGAAGGAGGCCCGACTCTTCACTGCCGTCGTATCCGAGAAGGAGTTCTGAGTCGACCACTGCCGCCAAAACCCGGGCGTCGACCGTGCTGTCTGTGCGCAGAATCGCGATACGGGTGGGTGAGTCGAAGCCCGAGACATCCACTCGGTATCGCTGGATGTCGCCATACTCGGTCGGCTCGGTCTTGATGTGTGTCACGGCGACGGAGCGGCCACCGACCTTCACTTCGCGCATGTCCCCTCCTTCAACAGAACCGGCCACTCTGCGCCGCTCTGTCTGCGGCGCCCAGCAGGGCAGGGCCGATGCGCCCTGGCCTGACGACGTCGTCGTGGCCCGGCATGAACGCGATCGTGCCGAGGCGGCTCCAGTAACTGATGAGCCACCGGTGGAGGAGATCGAGCTGCTCGCGGCGCTCGAGGAGAGTCCGACTGGGGTCTTCGATCGCGTCATCCCAGTCGTCGACCTCGAAGACGGCGCCGATCAGTTCTGCGCACGTGGGTCCGGTGCCGTGCGAGTCCCACCACGCGCGAGTCAGTAGGCCGGCTTGGTTCGCCGTCGCGGTACCGCCCGGCTCATCGATTGTTCCGAGGAGCGCACCGAAGTAGGGATCTTCGACCGCGGTCGCGAACGACTCGTAGCGATCTTCACCGACGCTCATGTATGCAGGATGCCATACCGATTAGGCGCAGTGGTGGCCCTCGCTCGTGCCGCCTTGGCTACTTGGATGACTGCTCGGTCGGCCACTGACGCGCGTACGTTCCGGCCGCCAGTGCATCCGCGTCCGCTTCCAGACGCAGGGCGTACTCCCAAGTGGGATGGATCTCACGCTCGTAGATCGCGACTCGGTCGGAAGTCGCCTCGCCAGTTCGCCGGATAAACCCGCCGCGTTTGAGTCGCATCAGCAGAGTGTGCACGGTGCTTGTGGGGAAACCGGTGGCGGCGACCAAGCCGGGCGTCGAGAATCGACCGTCCTCCGAGCGGGCGATCTCGGCCATGAGAGCGAGCATGTGGTTGCTGCCGAAGACGATCTTCGACAGCTCCACGTTCTGCTCAGTCGTCATGACGTCCATTGCCAGATTTTCTCACGGGCACTCTGGTTTCGTCGCGGCGACCCGATTCGAGGTCGACACCGCGAGCGAGGGACCTGTTGTGTATCTCACGTAGGTAATAAGTAGTGAATGCGACATTCACTATAGGGCGAGCAGCGCGGTCCCATCTGCTCGTGTCGGCTTGCAACGCTGGATGGAGCGTGCCACTCTTGCTGTTGGAATACGCGGATCGCGGATTACAACAGCAAGCAAGGGACTGCCGTGAATCACGCACGCTTCACGCTTCGGGCCGACGGCGACCGGCTCGCGGGTGGGCTACTCCGTGATCTCGACGCCCGGGATGTCTTCGCTGCCGAGCCGCGACGAACGTTCCGCTGGCACCGCGGCCAACGTCACTACCCTGGCCGGTACTGGTCGGCGACGACCGGAAGCTTCGTCGGGTACGAGAGCCGGCTGGAACTCGCGGCGCTACTACTCGAGGACTTCGACGAGCGCGTCGTCCGGATCGCGTCCCAGCCGTTCGAGCTGATTGCCGATCGTGACGGTGTGCAGCGAAGCTACGTGCCCGATTACATGATCGAGCACCGCGATCAACGCTTCACGGTTATCGAGGTCAAGCCCAGACGCCGACTCGAGGATCCTGAGATCTCGGGTGCACTCAAGTGGGCGGGTGAGACGATCCGGTCGCGCGGTTGGGGATATCGGATCGTAACCGAACCCGACGTGGCACTCCTCTCCAACATCCGCTTCCTCGCGGGCTACCGACGCGCGTGGCCATTCCCGCGCGCTGCCGTCGAGGCCGTCGCCGCGGCGGCTGCCGAAGCGCGCACGCTCGGCGAGGCATTTCGATCAGCCGGGGCTGCACTCGGCGATGTGCCGTACGGGCGAGCCGTCGTGCTCCACCTGCTCTGGCACTGTTCGATCCGCTGCGACCTGACATCCATCCTCGCCAACGACACCGCCCTGGAGGCTCCGTGAGCAATACCTTCGACATCCGTGTCGGCAGCACCGTCTCGTATGACGGTTGCCTCTGCACCGTCATCGAGATCGCCGGTGACGCCATCGTGCTGGTGGACGGCTCCAAGAAGACCCGGCGCGTACGACTCGTCGAGATACTCCGCGACGCAGTGAACGCGTTCGGCTTGCCAGCCGAGGAAGCCGCTCTCACGCCGCTCGCTCTCATCTGGGCAGACGCGACCGAGGCACAGCGTGACGAGGCGCGCAGGAAGGCGGAACACGTTCGCGAGATGCGCACGGGGTTCGTGTCGGGGATGCCGACGCTGGCACAGCCGCACGAGCCTCGACCGGAGTACAACCCGAAGCGCACCACCATCCATGAGCGCCGCCGCACCAAGGCCGCAGAGCTCGGCGTCAGCCCCAAGACGCTGAAGCGCTGGGACACTCGCTTCGACGAAGGCGAGGATCTCGCGCTCCTCGACTTCAGGAAGACGTCGTGGACGCCGGCGCTCTCCGGCCTCGACCCGCGCTGGGTCGACATGTGCCGACGAGTCGTCGAGGAGAACGTGCGCGGCGCCAAACGAAGCGTCACGACCACGCTCGCGATCGTGCTGGCGAGGGTCAAACGCGAGTACCCGGACGGTGACGTGCGGATTCCATCGGAGTCCACCGCTCGTGACGCTGTCTCCGAGCTCACTCGCGGGAAGGGCACGTTCGGCGCCAGCATGCGCGCGCAACGATCCATCGAGACGCGACCGCCCGTGCCATACGGAAGATTGGTCGCCACGCGGCCCGGTGAGTACGTCGTCCTCGACACGACTCCGCTCAACGTCTTCGGCGTCGCGCCTGTCACCGGCAAGTGGATGCGCGCAGAACTTACCGTCGCCCTGGACCTGTACGACAGATCCATCCTCGGGCTCCGCCTCGCCCCCGTCTCGACCAAGGCGGTCGACGTCGCGGGCGTGCTCATGGAGGCTCTCGCGCCACGGGAGTTGCCGGCGGAGTGGGGTGACAGAGCTTCCTGGCCGTTCCACGGGGTGCCGGAGAACATCGTCGTCGACGTCGAGAATCTCAAAGCGCTGCGGTTCCGCCGCCCCGGCATCCTTCCCGAGACGATCATCATCGATCACGGCAAGCCGTTCATGTCCATCCACGTCGCGAGCGTATGCCAGCGCCTCGGGATCTCCATTCAGCCGGCGCACGTCTACACCGGCACCGACAAGGCGTGGGTCGAGCGCTGGTTCCGAACCATCGATGAGATGCTCCAGGAGTTGCCCGGCTACAAGGGCAAGGACATCGCGTCCCGCGGCGAGGCGCCCGAGAGCGAGGCGGTCTACACGATCCCGCAGCTCGAGCAGATCATCCGCGAGTGGATCGCCACCGTCTACCACCTCCGCCCGCACAAGGGGCTCGTCGACTCGCAGCTCCCCGCGGCGAAGATGAGCCCCGCGCAGAAGTTCGAGCAGGGCGTCGCCGTCGCCGGCCGCATCCGCGTGCCGGCGAACCCCAACCTGCTGCTCGAGATGCTCCCGGTCGTCAAGCGTAAGTTCAACCACTACGGCGTCGAGGTCGGCACGCTTCGCTACAACGGCGACATCGTGGGGAAGTACTACGACCGGTCGCGCGCGATGGCGAAGGGCAAGCGCAAGTGGCAGTTCTCCGTCAACCCTGACGACTTCTCGCAGATCTACTTCAACGACCCCGACGACAACTCCTGGCACGTGCTGCGGTGGGAGCACGCGCCGAAAGTGCCGGTTCCGTTCAGCCTTGACGCCCTCGAGTACGCGAAGGGGATCGCGCTCGACCGCCGCAACGGCGTGAACGTGTCCGAAGCGCTCGGCCAGCTCCTCGAACGATGGGGCGCGGGCCGTGCGAGCACGCCGGCGGAGAAGCGCATCAGCGCCCGGCTCGCCGCTCAACTGGCCGAGACAAGCGACGGGCCCGACAGCCCGTTCTTCCCGCACATCGCGAAGCAGATCGCGCAACAAGTCGCCGGTCCGGATCTGAGCGACGAGCTGGGACTGGTGCCCATAGCGCAGCCCACCGTGAGCGAGAAGCACGATCCGCTCGCGCTCAGCGCCACGGAGCTCGTAGGCGAGGACCTCGATGACTTCGACCTCCTGGAGGACCTGTGATCCTTCCCCTCGAACGCGACCAACTGCTCTCACGGTGGGAGGGGTGGAGAGACTTCGCCGAAGCGCCTCCGCTTGAGAAGCCCGAGCGGCTGTCCATGAAGCAGCTCGACGAACTCGGCGAGGATGCACGGATCGAGTACGACTACCACCGCGAGCGATACCACGCGAACTTCCTGGTGAAGACGCCACAGGTCGAGAGGCTGAACGTTCGCCTGTGGGATCTGCTCGACGCGAACCAGCAGGGGCCGTCACGGGTGAAGGGTGCTGCGGTCGTCGACTCGCCTCCTGGCCTGGGAAAGACGACCGCCGTGGATGCGTTCGGGCGCGCGTTCCACAAGCGGCAGATCATTCGCCACGGCACCGCCTTCGATGACGGGCAGACGATCCACATCCCTGTCTGCCGAGTGGCGTTCACCGGTAACACCACCACGCGCGCTCTCAACGAAGCGATCCTGAACTTCTACAACCACCCGTCCGCCGACGCGTCGAAGAGTCGGTATCTCCGCAACCGCAACCTGGCAGCGCTTGCGGCCGAATCGGTGCGCCGTCACGGGACGCGGCTGATCATCGTCGACGACGTGCACTTCCTGAAGATCCATACGGACGAAGGTGTCGCGCTGGCCAACGAGCTGAAGTGGCTCGCCAACGAATACCCCGCGACGTTCCTGTTCACGGGCGTCAACATGAGCGACACGGGCCTGCTCAGCGAGAGCAAGACCGACCGGAAGCTGGCGATGTCGCAGATCGCACGTCGCTGGACACGATTGACGCTCCCGCCATTCGAGCATCCCGTCGGTGAGCACCGAAAGCCATGGGTATCGATCCTCGGCACCATCGAATCCCACCTTGTGCTCGCCAACGCCCGACCTCGCATGCTCCGTGAGCAGGCCGACTACCTCTACGAGCGATCGACCGGCATGATCGGATCGCTCTTCAAACTCATCACCCTCGGCGCAGTCCACGCGATGCGAGACGGCACGGAAGCCCTCACACGAGAGCTCCTCGACGAGATCGACATCGACGTTGCAGCCGAAGACGCCCGAGAGGTCGTCGCGAAGGAACTCGAGCAGAAGAAGCTCAGCGCGACGAAGCGGAAGAAACCGGACGCCGCAGCATGACGTCGGCAGGCGGTCACCATCGTCGCGGTCAGGAGGAATCGTGAAGCTACGTCGCTTGCTTCACGTCGCCATGCCGCTCCCCGACGAGCCGCTCGACTCGTGGGTCGAGTTCATGGCACACAGCTACAGGGCGACCGTCGGCGAGATGGCTCGCGCATTGGGCCTGATCGACACCGACGGCGTACCGGCCGCGACTCCGCAGTCCGCGCGGGCATGGTCCACAGCGCTCGAACCGCAACAACTCAAGAATCTCGAGCTGACGACGGGACGACCGGCGGACGAGTACCGAGCGATGACACGCACCGCATTCGCCGCGAACGCCATCCGCTTCACACCGCAAGGACGGATCAGCGCTTCCTGCCCGAGCACTGGGGTCGCCGCGCGGTACTGCCCCGACTGTCTCGCCGATTCGGGCGGCAGGTGGCGACTGTCGTGGCAGCTCCCCTTCGGATTCGCCTGCCTGCGCCACAAGCGGCTCCTCGTGGATCTCTGCCCTGGATGCGGTCACCCGCCGCGCCTCATCGGACACCCGATCACCCTCGTACCCGAGCCGGGCCACTGCCACAACCGACCATCGGCCGGTTCCCCGTCCATACGCGAACGCTGCGGCGCCGACCTGACCGCGGCCGAAGAGTTCGCCGCGGCGGACGAAGCGACGCGTGAGACGCAGCGCATGATGCTGCGAGTGGTCGCCGCCGGCGCGAGCGACTTCGGGATCTACGCTGACGCTCGACCGAGCACCATCCACATCCTCTCCGACATGCTGCTGCTCTCCCGCGCTGGACGGCAGGCGCTGGTCGACGGGCACAGGTTCGAGTGGATGCCCGCCAGCGCAACGACGGGTGAAGCGATCACGTCGCATAGGGACACGGGTAAGGTCGCGCTCCGGCCGAGCACCGCGCGGGAAGTTGCACTCGGCAACACGATCGCATTCGAGGCACTGAAGGCAGGCGAGCGCGTTGCCGACGTGTTGCGCGGCCGGGTCAGCGCTCATGCCGCGCTCGACCACTACTCCCCACCGCTGCGCGACCACGTGAGCCGGGCACTCGGCCGAACTCGACGACCGACGGCGACCCTCCAAGCGATGAAGGTGTCTGTGGCGGACCCGGAGTCGCGTGCCGCCAAGGTCCCCGCCGTTCTCTGGCCGGAGTGGACGGCCCGACTTGCGCCACGACGACTCGACGCTGAGGTCGCCGGTGGGGCGTTGGCGGCCGCGGTCGTCTTCACCGGGACGCGTCTCACGCACGGATCAGCGATCAAGCTCCTCGACCCCGAGGCACAAGGACGCCAGGTCAGTCACGTCATGCGATCCCTCGGCCGCAACGCACCCGAGGCGGACACCATCCGTGCGATCGCTCGTCTGGCCGCGTTCCTCGACGAGACGTCACCACCGATCGACTTCGCCCGCCGCAGGGCGCTCGACTATTCGGGCATCCTGCCTCGCGACGAGTGGCACGAGATCTGCCGGGCGGTCAACGTGTTGCCGGGTGGGGATCGGCGGTGGCAACTCGCGCGCGCTCATCTCTACTCGCTCCTCAGCGGCAACCGACTCGCACGGGCGCCGTTCGCTCGCGAAGACGGCTTCCCGTCGTTCTCCGAGGTCAGCAACTTCCGAGACGCACTCCCCGGTGGTGTGGCGACAGCGCTCCGCGAGGCTGCCGCGGCGTTCTTGAAGACAGCTGGTATCGACGAGCCGCCGTCGTGGGTGCCGAGTCCTGAGGTCGCTGGCATGGGACCTGATCTCCCCGAGCCGAGTCGCTCGGAGTGGCCGCACGCTCGCCCAGCTCGTGCGGCTGTGGAGCCGTCGCGGACGATCGCGGCCTACTCAGCGGGGCGATCCGTCATGGAGATCGCCGTCGATCACGGCGTCGCGCGTCAGACGGTCGGTCGCGTGCTTGCGGATGCCGGCGTTGACACTCGACGCGGCCGGAGGCGTGCCGCGCTAGACGCGGATTGGCTGCGGCAGCGGTACATCGTCGAGCGGCACACCATCCCTGAGATCGCTGCCGAGGTGGGTGTCACGATGACCACGATCAACCGCCATCTCGAAGCCGCCGGAATCCCACGCAGGCCAAGAGGTAGCGCGAGCCGATCGACCGCGATCCGCATCGACCCACGCGCTGGCGACTCACCACTCTTGGGGAGGATCCTCGTCGGTCAGGACGCGGTGCAGCGCGCCGAGCGCTTCTTGATCGTCACCCGCCACGCCACGATGACGGCAGCCGCGCGCGAGCTTGGCGTGACGCTCAGCATTCTCGCGAGCCAGATGAAGCGTCTCGGCGCGGATGCTGGCGGGCCGCTCATCACACGGGCAGTACGAGGCCAGCCACTCACTCTCACCGCACTTGGCGTCGAGGTTCGACGCGAACTGACGCGGGCGTTTGCAGTCAGCGAAGCCGAAGATCCGGTGCGTCTGCCGGAAGAATCTCAGTGAGCTCAACGCCGAGCGTCTGCGACATCGCCAACAACGTTCGAATCGTCGGGTTCGCCGGCGTCCCCGGCTTCGACTCGCCCTTCTCGTACTTCTGGTACGTGTAGCGCGTCAGCCCCGAACGGTAGGCCACGTCCTCCTGGCTGAGGCCTGCCTGGGCGCGTAGCCTTCGAAGGTTCGTGGCCAGCTGGCCGACATAGTCGCTCCAGGCCGCGTCCTCGGGTCTGGTGCGCTTCGCCACCGATCCAGCGTTCCGGCGAAGGGGCGTCGGTATGGCCTAATCGGTATGGCATCCTGATGAGGACATGCTCGAGGGGGTGACTAACTCGGCTCGGGGCTGGGGTCAGTCGCCGGCGTTTCGTCAGTGAGCAGGTCACGCAAAAGCCTCAAGCTGGCGAGGACCTCGTCGAAGGTGATGATGCTCACGGCGCGAGAGTTACCACGAAACAGCTCAAGGGACTTCGTCCTGTCCGGCTGATCCGCCGGTGGCAGCCTCCCTGCGATGACGAAGCAACCGATCGAGTATGCCTCGAGGTCGTATTGGCGCGAGTCGCTCTTGACGTTAGCGAAGTGCACTTTGAGTTGATGAGCCTGGTCCAGGACCTGAGTCACAGCTTGCGAGAGTTCGGAAGTTATGCCGAAGACGCCGTCACGGTACGCGGTCGACTTCACAATCTTGGTAGTCGGAGTCTTGATCTCGACGAGTGCCACGTTGGCGGTGAGTGGATTCTTGACCAGGTAGTCGGCGATCTTGTTGCCAGAGCCGTCGAGCTTCGTTCCACCGACAGACGCCTTTGAAACGACGCTAACCACAGGTGAGCCGAACACCTGCTGGAGGGCAAACGCATTCGACTCGAAGAACTGCTGCCAGTGCTCCTCGCCGTACTTCTTCTCGATGTCGGCTTCGAAGCGTTCGATGAGTCGGTCTAGATTCACCAATTCAAGGTCGCGCTGGAGGGCGACCACCGTATCCGGTGCAACCTCCGCCGCTACGCGAGCCTGCGCTTGCATCGCCGACAGGAGCTCAATCTGGTCGTCATCGGTCAGCGCCTCTTCGCCGTTCGCTGCTCGAGTCAGCAGCTTCGTCATGGTGAGCCGACCGAGCTTTGGCCGGGAGTGCTCGAGCCCGAGGGCGTCCGCGAGGTGGTTGTTGACGAAGGAATCCTTCACGCGACTCGCTGCGATGTTTCCTCGATTGTTGATCCGGACAATCTCCGACCAGAGTTCCTCCCATGCGGCTTGCCCCATGCGAAACACGTTGTCGTCGACCTTGATGCCTGACCCGGGTACGATCCTCAACTCCGAGCACTCGCTGTGTTCTTCGATTAGCCGCACCAACCGATTGTTGTCCTTCAGGAGACCAAGTCCATACTGCGGGTCCTTCACGAACCCGGCGGGGAGCGACTCTAGGAACTCCTCCACGCTGAACGTGTCCGGACCAAACGGAACCGGCGCTCCTTCTTCTTCGAAAGGGTTGTCGACCGCGCCCGCGGCTGAGTGCTCGAAAGTGATGCGCGAGAGTTTCGAGTACTTCGGTTGGAAAAACCGCTCGCTCCCCGCGATCGTGTTCAGCGGTGCTGTGATGACCAAGCCATCCTCGACCGCTCGCTCCAGCAAAATGTGCCGAGTCGTGGTCTCGACATACTCCGTGGACGAGACTCGCGTCCGTCTCAGCGGGAAGGCCACGTACTGGAGTTGCCCCTCGGAACCCGTGCCCTCCTCCAATCGCAGACTCGGCTCCGAGCTGTTTCCAAAGCGTGCCATGGCGTCTCCAAGGTGTGCGTCCCAATGCACCGTATCGGGTAGCCAGCGTCGTCTGCGAAGGCGTGTACGGCGTAGGAGTGACTGCCGTACCGATAGCTTTCGGTGGAGGTCGACATAGCCCCAGGAGGAGGTTGCCAATGGCGGTTTGGTCCGAGTTCGAAGAAAAGGAGTTCGAGACTCTTGCGAACGTCGCGCTCGTCACCGAGCAGGTCGTCCGCAAGCGCAGTGTCCAGGTCTTCAGTCCCGGTCAAGTCCTCGAGAAGACGCTCGGCTTCGACTTCGCAACAAACGTTGGATTGCATACGCGATTGCACCGGCGGCTCTTCGGCTCGACGCCTGGTGCGCCGGGAGCAACGCCCGCCCAACTCGCGCAGCTGCGGATGCCGATCGCACCATCCACTCGCCTGCTCAACTTGTTCCTGCAATACAAGCGCCCTGAACACTTCAAGCAGGGTCACCGCTCGGCGCTGTGGCCGCGAAACGAGGAGTTTCTTCGATTCACCGTCTCAGAGAGCAACGTCAAGGGCGGCGGCTACCACTTTGATCAGATCCAGGCGCTTGACGCCCTGGCGGCATCCTTGGGATCTGAGGCGCTCGTCCGCTATGCGTGCCCGACGCTCTGGAGAAAGGTTGATCTGTACGGGGTGTTCGGCGCTGGTCAATTGCTCGAGCACACGACCTTCGTTGCGCCGAGCAAGTTGGCCGATGCGACAGGTCAGGACCCATTCCATCGTCGATGGACCTTTCAGCGGAGCCGCCCCGATGCGGGCATACCCAATCCGAACGGCGAGCTCACGTCTGTAGAGGACGGCGAGGACCTCATAAGTCACGCAAGAGCAGTCGCCGCCGACTCGCCTCGGAGGGACGAATATCCCCAAGCCGTTCTCCGCGAGGCCGCACTCGCACAGCACGTTCGGGGCCTCGTCGATTCTCGGAAGTCCAGACTCCGCGCCCGAGATCGCGTAACCGCGGACGTCGAAGACAGCGCGATTGAGAAGGAGTTGAAGCGAGTTCCTGCGAGCGAGCGGACGATCGTTCGCGCCTCGGTAGATCTGGCGACGATCGCTCGTGACCTAGGGGTGCAGTGGACTGTGCTCTCCGTTGGATGAAGCCGACGAACTAGTGGCTACTCAGTTGGCCCCGAGCACACCTGCGTTGACGCTGCGGTCGATAGGGCGCGTCAACTCTGTCATCGAACTCGCTATCGCCGGGTGCCGATATCGTTGAGCTATCTTTCCTGCGATCGAAGGAGCGTCGATGCTCGGCGTAAGCACGCTGCAGCTGTCTCTGCCCGTGGCGCGATCCCACATCTCGCGCCAATCGACAAGTCGAGCAGAATGATGTTCGGCCGTACCGCGGCACAAGACCCGCAGACTCGGCCGGCGCGGTTGGCCAGGCTCGCGCGAAGCGGGAATCCGGAGCTTCGTGCGCTGGTCGCGTGCAACATCAGCACGCCCCCGAATGCTTTGGCTGCGCTTGCCGGCGACAGCGTGCTTGGCATTGTCGCCACGGTCGCTGGCAATCCGTCCACCCCTGAAGCTTCGCTCGAGCGTCTCGCGAACAGCCGGGATGAGCACGTTCGAGCCGCCGCGTTTGGGAACCCGAGCACGCCCGGTGCTGTCCTCGGGAACATACTCAACGGCCGGGCAACAACTCTCGCAGAGAAAGTTGCTGCGGCTGGTAATCCTTCGACGCCGGTAGCGACTCTCTCCCGCCTCACGTGGCGCGACGCGCCGCAAGAGATCAAGCTGGCGGTGGCGAGGAACATGCAAGCCTCGGCGGAGACCTTGTCGGGCTTGTTCAGTTGGCACGACCGGGAGAAAGCGAACATGCGGGCAATAGCCCGGGCCCTGGCAGAGAATCCCGCAACACCAACATCGACGCGAGCGTATCTCTACGAGCAGGAGGATCTCCGTGCGATCGTCGTGGCCACGACTCCTGTGGAACCGATCGCGAAGCGAATCTCCCAAGTGCGCAGCAGTGGGTATGTAAGCCCGGCGACCTTCGAGCTTCTCGCGAAGGACAAGGACCAAGCGGTACGGCGAGCCGTCGCGAGTGCACCCGGTACTAAGGAGGCCATCCTCGAGCAGCTCGCGAACGATTCTGCGGAAGGGGTCGCGGGTGTGGCTCGAGCGCGACTGGCGAAGGACAGCGCCGAGATTCGGCGCCTCGCGCAAGAAGAAGACCCGGTACTTCTAGAGGCCATCGCGCGAAACCCGCGAACGCCACCCGAGCTGATGCCTGAGCTCGTTCTGGCCATTCTCGATACGGCTGGAGAGGATCTTCTTCGTGACTACGCCAAGGAGGCGTCTACGCCGGCTGACGTGTTGCGGCGCCTTGCGGAGCACACAAGTGCAAGTGTCCGATTTGCGGTTGCGTCGAGATCGGCCACACCTTCGGACGTGCTGAAGATACTCGCCCTAGATTCTGCACCGAACATTCGAGCGGCTGCGGCGCGGATTCAGGGAATGCCCGTCTCCAGTCTCGTCAACCTCGTCGCTGACGCAGACAACGCCGTGCGAAAGGCCGTCGCAGGCAACGTGTCCATGCCGCCAGAGCTGTTGATGCGGCTCGCGGTGGATGATGTTGCTGACGTCGTCGCAGCTGTGGCAGCCAACGCATCAGCCACAGGACCAGTGCTCACGAAGATTGTGAACGACCAGCTCGCTCGTCGAGCTGGTCGACCTGCGAGACCCGCGTACAGCACCGAGCGTGACACTTTCCCGCTCGAACCTCTCATATCGGCTGGGGGAAACTCGAACACTCCCGATGAAGCTCTGACCGTGCTTGTCAACTCGGTCGCGGGGGTATTTGCGCGGTCGTCCTCTCCCCGCGATGAGCGACGCCTCGCAGAGGAGGCCCGTGTGTGGGCCGCTGTCGCCAGGAACGAGAAAGCCTCTCCGGATGTGCTGGAGGCTGTGGCTCGCAGCGCCCATCGCGAGCTTTGGATGAAGGGAGACCCTGATCGGGTACCTCGCGATCTTGAGGGGTCCCGTGAACGCATTCTGACCGACATCATTTATAACAGTGGCTCCAGGGTCGGGACTCTCGAGTTTCTCAGCGACGGCGAATGGGTAGCCCGTCGGACGACGACGCGCAGCGAACGTGACGATGGTCACACCACCACATGGACAATCTGGGATGGCAGCGCAACGGCCGCCGCGAAAGCCGACATGGCGCGCAAGGTTCGGCGCGAGATCTCGCGCCGGAGTTGGCAGCGGGAGGACAGTCAAGCGGACCGGATCGGATTTGCCACCAATCCAGACGCAGCGCCTGAGATCCTCGACGAACTCGCCAACGATCCGGCGGATGCAGTCCGCCGGGCAGTCGCCGAGAATCGTTCGACGCCACCTGCTGCATTCGCGCGCCTCGCGGCGGACACCGAACGTCTTGTTCGCATTGCCGCCGCAGGCTCTTCCCATCCAGACGCGGCGATTCGCGAGCACGAGCGTTCCGGATATACGCCAGAACCTCGTGAGGTCGCGTATCGCGATGGGTTTGAGTCGCTCGCCCAGGATGTTGATCCGGAAGTGCGCACCGCGGTCGCATCAAACGCGGGTGCTTTCTGGGTGGCGCTCACCGAACCGAGTCGAAGTCGAATGGTCTTCGACGAGGAACCCTCCGTGCGCTCGGCGATTCTCTCCTCGATCGCCGCTAGGGATCATGTGTTCGGCGGGATCGAAATCTCAGCGTCCGCGATCGAGCACCTGATAAGGACGGGCACGCCCGAAACGTGGCGCACGCTGGCTGGCAGATACGGCGAATTCCCGCTCGAGATCCTTGAATGTTTGGTCGCTACGGGGGATGCCAAGACGGCCGCCCTCGTAGCGGCCGACTACCACACGAAGGGTGATCTGCTTGTTCGGCTTGCAAGATCGACTGACAAGGATGTCGTTGAGGCGGTAGCGGCGCGAGCCCGTTTCGGTGAGCGGCGCGATCTCAATGACGCTGTCGGAAATGTGCTCGTTCGTAACCCGCACACACCTGAACTCTTCCTCCGCCAGGTCGCGTACGGTGGGACGAAGGACGAGGACATGATCAAGCTTGCGATCTCCCATCCGAACTTCCCGGAGTCGATGCTCATCGGCCTAGCTAAAGGGACGGACCAGCGTTGGATTATGGCCGCGGCAGCGAGCCGGAATCCGCGGGCCCTTGCCGCCGTCGCTGCAAACGGTCAAGCCTCGGTTGAGGCACTCGCGTACGTTGCGACTTACGGTGGGCAAGAGGCTCGCGAGGCATTGCTCGTCAACAAGAGCACGCCGCCTGAACTGCTTCTGCGCCTGATCGAACAGAATCCGCACGGATAGCAGCTCCGGCGCCGACGGTGGTCAAACCAGAAATGCCGGAGCGACATCGATTGGCGAGCCCGTCGCGCGATGTCAGCGTCTCTCCGGAGGCCCTGGCGCGTCCCAGACGCGATCGAAGGTCTCCTGGACTACCGGCCAAAGCTCTCGCATCGCGTCCTGTGCTGACGAGATCGAGTCGGAGGCAGGTGAGAACACAACGAACTCGTGAGGGATAACGCGTCCGGCGGAGTCGCGCCGGTCCAGCGGGTCGGGGAAGCGTGCGACGACGACGTCGCCGTCCCTCCTAAACGCAGGCATCACATTCTCGACACCGGCGAAGCGGCGGAGGTACTCCGCTCGTGGATCGTCAAGGCCAGCATCGGACAAGAACCTAAACCCCCACGTCCGACCGCGCGTCGCCCAGATGAACGTCACTTACTGCTCCGGAGAAAGACGTCATCGGCTTCGGCTTCATCAAGCTTCAGTTGGAAGCCCGTGAGGGTGCTGCGCAGATTCTCGTGCTTGGAGACCGCATCTCGGTTGGCCGCTGTGAGTTTGTCGCCGCCCATCTTCGCAAGGTCCTCAATCGCGGAGCCGAAGTGAGTCAGGATGAGCCCGAGGGAGGTCAGAAGCTTGTTGTCCTTGCCGGCAAGCTTCGTTGCCAGCGCACCGAGTCCTCCGAGCGCGGCGGCCATCGAGACTCCTCCCGCGACAAGATGCTCGTAGACCTTGCCGCGATCCGTCATCCCCTTCGCCCACCTGACGTGACGATCAAACGGCAGCATGGCTGCGAGTGGAAGGATCAGGTCGAGCCCCACGCGCTCCGTGACCTCGATCTTGCCGGGTTCAAACTTCGCGGACGAGAGCAAGATGAAGTCCTCGCCCACTGACAACGCTTCAGGTGCTTCGATGAAGCTCGCAAGCGTGCTCTCGAGCTCGTTGAGTTCGTGGGTGGCCTTGTCAATCACGAGGTCGCGAAAGTCGATCACGCCCATATCGGGAAGCAAGTCGCACTTCGAGAGGGCGAGTACCCAGATTCTGGGGAACTCGACGAACTTCTTGCCCCCCTCGAGCAAATCTTCTTTCATAAGGCGGAGACCGTTGCTCACGTTGGCGAGGAGCGACTTGAGGTACCGCTCCTCTTCACCGGCGTTGTCAAGGAGCCTTTGCCCATCTATGAGGAGGAGGGCGACATCCGAGCGAAGGAGCCGCCGGAATGTTGCTATTCGCGCGTCTGCTTCAGGTCCCTCGAGATCCTGCGCGAACCACTCACCTGGGTAGTCGTGCCAGACGATCTGCACTGCGTCGAATGGTCGGCGCTTCGTGTCGTTCCCCTGCGGAGAGTCCTTGGCCCTGACCGTGAAGGCGTAGGTTTCCGAGTCGAAGCGGGTAGTGAGCGGCACGGTCGCGGATCCGCGCATGCCGAGGTACGCCTGGTACAGCGAGCGACCCTGGGACTGCTTGTCCGCGACTACTTCGTAAGGGTGCTCGGCCTTGTACGCCTGTTGCTGTGTCGCCCCATAGAACGATGAGACCAGGACGGTCTTGCCGCTGCCGCTCTCTCCAAAGACAGCGATCTGCTGCTCGATCTTCCGGTTCTTCGCCATACGTGAAACCTACCGAGTCCTTTACCGCCTCCGAGCGAACCTCGAGATGGACAAGTTGCGTGCCACTGGCTCATGCCGAACATGGACATTTCGTCTCTTCCTGCCCTGAAACCGTCGCATACGGGTGGACATCTCCGGGCGGTTCCTACAATAGGTGTAGGTTCCACGTGAGTATTTGGAGTCGTGAGCGCC
>NZ_DCBW01000036.1:0-17057 GCF_002313585.1 Microbacterium sp. UBA1097
CAAACAACCTGCCTGGGCAGTACACCTAGCGTGGTGCTGTCCCACCCACCCGAGGAGTGTCATGTCAGTTCTGTCCGAGGTGCTCGAGGCCAACGAGTCCTACGCAACCGCATTCGACAAGGGCGATCTCGCCCTGCCGCCCGCGCGCGGCTTCGCCATCCTCACCTGCATGGACGCCCGGCTGGACCCCGCCAAGTACGCCGGGCTCAGCGAAGGCGATGCGCACGTCATCCGTAACGCCGGGGGACGCGCGTCCGACGACGCCATCCGGTCCCTCGTGATCTCGTACAAGCTGCTGGGCACGAAGGAGTGGTTCGTCATCCACCACACCGACTGCGGCATGGAGTTCTTCACCGACGAGGTCATCCGCGGACTGCTCGCGAACTCCCTCGAGACCGCCGAGCTGCGCGCCGACGGCTTCGTGGACGTCGGCACCGGCCCCGGCTCCGCCGAGGCCGCATACATCGACTGGCTCACGATCAGCGACCAGGCCCAGGCCGTCGTCGACGATGTGGCCAGGATCAAGGCCCACCCGCTCGTCCCGGCGCGCATCCCGGTCTACGGCTATGTCTACGACGTCCGCACCGGTCGCCTCATCGAGGTGCCGGCAGCGACCACAGCAGGCGCAGCGTCCTGAGGACAACCGGATCGGCCGGTCTTGGCATCCGTTACAGGATGCCGGAGCCGGCCGTTTCCGCGTCCAGGTACCACCAGCGGCCGGCAGCGAGGCGGAACCGGCTGCGCTCGTGCTGCTCCCCCGCCTCGGCGCCGTGCCGCCAGCGCGCCCGGAATTCGACGATGCCGCCGGTGGTCCCGGCACCGACCGCGGGGGCGTCCAGGATGCGCAGTCCGACCCAGTGCACGTCGGGGTCAATGTCGATCCGCTCGGGCCGCGTTCGGGGGTGCCAGGTGTCGGCGAGGTAGCGAGCGTCACCGAGCGCGAACGCGCTGTACCGCGAGCGCATCAGCCGTTCCGGGCTCGGCGCCGCCTCGCCCCGGTGCAGCGGTCCGCAGCACCTTCCGTAGACGTTGCCACTGCCGCAGAGACAGGGATCCTGGTCGGCCGGGCGACGGATGCCCGACTGTGCCGCGGATCCGAAACTCATGTGAGAAGTCTATGAACCGCGAGCGCGGAGGCTTTCCTTAGAGCAGTCTCAGAGACCGGCCACCACGCTGTCCCCATGACCACGGCGACCCCGTCTCGCACCACCGTCACGGCACCGCATCCCTCTTCGCGGCTCCCGCAGCCTCTTACCTCACCGCGGGCGACCACCAGCGTGCGCGGCAGCCGTCGGGGGCGCTCTGCCCGGCGGGCATGGAATGTCGCTGCGACAGCCGTCATTTGGCTGACGAGCCTGTTCGTTCTTGCTCTGTGGGTGGCCGGCGGCGGCATCCAGGACCTGTGGGGATTCGACGCGGCGGCACTGAACAGCCTGGGCCGCCTCACCGGGCTCGTCGCGTCGAACCTCCTCCTCTACCAGGTGATCCTTCTTGCGCGTATCCCCCTGTTCGAGCGCGGGTTCGGCCGTGATGGCCTCACCCGGATGCACCGACTCGTCGGCTTCTGGTCTTTCGCGCTGATGCTCGCCCACATCGCACTCCTGGTGCTGGGGTACGCGGCAGCGGCCGATGTCAACATCGTCGTCCAGCTCTGGGAGTTCGTGTGGGATTACCCGGGGATGCTTCTCGCAACCGCCGGCACGATCCTCATCATCCTCGTCGCGATCACCTCGATGCGTCGTGCGCGAGCGAAGCTGCGCTACGAGTCCTGGCACCTGCTGCACCTGTACGCCTACCTGGGTGTCGGACTGGCGCTGCCCCACCAGCTGTGGACCGGCGCCGACTTCCTCTTCTCCCCCGTCGCCACCGCCTACTGGTGGGGCCTATGGGCTGTCAGCGCCGCAGCGATCGTTGTGTTCCGCATCCTGGTCCCCCTCGCGCGCTCGCTGCGTCACCGGGTGCGGGTTGCCGACGTTCGTCCTGATGGCGTGGGCGGCGTTGCGGTCACCATGACGGGGCGCCGGCTGGATCGCCTGGGCGCCCGCGCGGGCCAGTTCTTCATCTGGCGCTTCCTGAATGGCCCGGGAGCATCACGGGCCAATCCGTTCTCGTTGGCTGCAGCCCCCGACGGCAGGAGCCTGACGATCTCTGCCCGCATCGTCGGTGACGGCACCGCGCGTCTGGCGCGCCTCACACCCGGCACCCCCGTCCTGTTCGAGGGCCCGTACGGCACGATGACTGGCGATGCCCGCACCGGCTCGAAGCTTCTGATGATCGGCGCGGGAGCCGGAGTCGCGCCGTTGGTCTCTCTGCTTCAGGCCGAGGGTTACGCGCCCGGTGAGGCGACGCTGGTCACCCGCGACCACTCGACACAGGCAGCGCTGCGCACGGAAGCGATCGGCACGCTCGTCGCGCACCGAGGCCTCCGACACATCCCGCTTCCGGGTCCCCGCGCCCGGACAGCATCCTCGTGGCTGCCAGCCTCGCACGCCGCGTGGACGGGCTCCGATGCGCTGCGCCATCTCGCGCCCGACCTCGAGGACTACGACGTGTTCCTCTGCGGCCCCGCGCCATGGATGAAGGCCCTCGAGCACGACCTGCGAGCCGCGGGTGTTCACCGCACCCGCATCCATTCCGAGTCCTTCACCGTCTAACCCCTCGCACCACGGAGCCTCCGATGAAGCGCATCGTTTACGGACTTCTTGCCACCCTGAGCGGCGTGGTCCTCTTGTTCAGCTACCGCACCTCGCTTGAGGCCGTCATGCCGGTCGCCGCCGACAACACGGCAGGCACCACGAGCAGCACCACAACCGTCCCGGCGCCAGCGTCGACGTCATCGAGCTCAGCTGACGCCTCGGGTTCGACCGGAACATCCACCCCCTCGGCATCGCCGTCCCCGTCGACGACCACCACGCAACAGAACACAAGCGGCCTTGCCGACGGCACATACACGGGCGATGCGGTCCGCACCCGCTACGGCAACGTGCAGGTCCAGATCACGGTCAGCGGGGGCGTGATCACCGAGGTCCAGGTGCCGCAGTACCCGAACAGCAATCGCGAGGATCAGCAGATCAATGCCCGCGCACTGCCGGTGCTGATCTCCGAGACGACAAGCGCGCAAAGTGCGTCGATCCGCATGGTCTCGGGCGCCACCTACACCAGCCAGGGGTACACGCAGTCCCTCCAGAGCGCGCTGGATCAGGCACAGCAATGAGTTCCGACGAGCCTCGCGTCTGGGTCCAGACCATCATGGGAACTGTCGTCTCGGTCCACGCCTACGGCACCACCGCGTTCGTGAAGGATGCCGAGACCGCAGCATCCGTGGCTCGTGCGTTCAACGAGCTTCGCGAGGCAGACAGAATCTTCTCGACCTATCGCGAGGACTCGGAAATCAGCCGTCTCCGCCGCGGTGAGATCACACTCGACGATGCGCATCCGCTCGTTGCCGAGGTCGCCGCGGCGTGTCTGGACGCCGAGCAGCGCTCTGGCGGCCGGTTCTCGGCTACCTGGCGCGGTTGGTTCGACCCGACCGGCTACGTCAAAGGGTGGGCGGTCGAGCGGGCGGCACGGATGCACCTTCTGCCACTCCTGGCCGCAAACGGCGCGACAGCGATCGGTATCAACGCGGGCGGTGACATGCAGCTCGGCACCGCCGCGGGCAGCGACTGGGTCTGGCGCATCGGCATCGCCGACCCGCACCGCGCCGGTGAGGTTCTCGCGATCATCGACGTGGTCGATGGCGCGGTTGCGACCTCGGGGACAGCTGAGCGGGGTGTGCACATCCTGGACCCACGCTCCGGCGAGCCGGCGACCGGCGTGCGCAGCGCGACGGTCGTCGCCGACTCCCTGGCCGAGGCAGACCTCTGGGCAACCGTCGCAGTTGTGGGCGGCGACGACCTGTCGTGGGTTTCAGCGGCGCGCTCGCGGTCGGGCATGACGGTGACCGATGACGGAGGCGTTCGCCGGTGGCTGGGCACGACGGAGGTGGCGGTGGTCACGCGCGAGCACTCGGCAGCGTGATGAGAAAGGTCGTGCCGCTCGGTGAGGTCGACTCGACCTCGATCCGGCCCGAATAGCGAGTCAGCACGTCACGCACCAGCGCGAGCCCGAGTCCGAACCCGCGACGCCTGCCCGTCTCAGACCCACGGGCGAACCTCTCGAAGATGCGCTCCGCGTCGGCCGAGTCGATTCCGCTGCCGTGATCGCTGACGCGGATCTCCACGTCGTCGCGGGCGGTTGCAGCTGCGATCGTCACCGTCGCTCCCCGGGGACTGTGCTGGATCGCATTGTCGATGACAGCCATCAGAATGCGAGTCAGGGTGGGAAGCGGCATCCGCACCGCCCGGTCGCTCGAGAAGACCTCGAGCGACACCGCGCTGTCATCCGCGAGCGGCCGGAGGCGGGAGACCGCGGCATCCATCGCATCACCGACCGGCGAGACAGCAGTCGTCTCAGCCTTACCCTCGGCCGCCATCAACAGATCGGTGAGCATGTCGTTCATTGCGTCAGCGTCGGAGCGCAGCTGATCGAGAGCTTCGGCGACATCTCCGCCGCGTTCCAGCCGACGCTGCGCGATCTGGATGCGACTGGTCAGGGTCGTCAGCGGCGTGCGCAGTTCGTGACTGGCGTCGGCCACGAAGTTCCGCTGCAGCCGCAGCGCCTCGCCCAGCGGCTGCACGGCGCGGCGGGCAGCGAACCATGCGATCAGCGACAGGATGAGCACGCCCAGGATGCCGAGGCCGATCACCCACGGCAGCACCCGGTCGACGTCAACCACGAGGTCATCGTCAGACCCCCGATGGCCGCCGGGGAAGGGCGTTGCGTGCTCGTTGTTCTCGACACGCGCGCGAAGCAAGATCACGGCAACCAAGACCGACACACCGAGCGCGACGACGATCGCCGACACCGCAGCAACCCACACCCCCACCGAGAAGGCGGCCCGCTGCACGCGACGCCGGTCGGCAGCCTCCGGAGTGGTCATGACGGCTGCCCGACCCGGTAGCCGCGAGCGCGCACCGTCTCGATCATCTCGGGAACCGACTTGCGCCGGATGTAGTGGACGTACGTGTCGACCGACCCCGGCGTATCACCCTCGTGGAACACGGCACCCAGGATCTCTTCTCGACTGAACACGTGCTCGGGGCTGGCGCTGAGCACATCCAGCAACGCGGTCTCGGTCGTGGTGAGCGCGACCCGGCCGCCCGACGGCCCGTACAGCGCCTGGGACTCGGGGACGAACACCCACTCGCCGAGCGTGCGGCGGTGCTGCTCTGCACGGTAGCCGCGCACGAGAGCCCGGATGCGGGCGAGCAACTCACCGTAGTCGAATGGTTTCACGAGGTAGTCGTTGGCGCCGGCATCCAAACCCTCGACCCGGTCATCGACGGCGCCGAGGGCGGTCAGCAGCAGGATGGGCGTCGTAATGCGAGCGGTGCGGATCGCGCGAACCAGATCGATTCCGTCGCCGCCGGGAAGCCGCCGGTCGATAACCATCACGTCGAATCGCTGCTGCAGGGCGCGGGACCGAGCCGACGCGACGTCTGCCGCGTGAACGACGGTATGGAACTCCGAAAGCACCTCGATCGTCATCTGGGCGACGTCCTGATCGTCTTCGACGTACAGCACGTCGGCGTGCGGCCCGCTGTCGTACGGCATGATGCCTCCCGAGCCAACGCTAGCGCGCAGACCTATCCGTCTGCTGGAGCGCGGGGATCCTCCCCAACCGGGCGCGGGAATCGTGGACTGTGGATAGTGCCGCTCCGACGGATGCCGCGGGCTACCGTGGTGGACATGAACCGCCGCCGTCCGTTTCGAGCCGCGTCGATCGTGATCGCCGCGATGCTCGGTGTCGGTGCGCTGGCCGGCTGTGGGCCGACTGATCCGTCACCCGCCCCGACGCCCACCGGGTTCGCTTCCGAGGAGGAAGCATTCGCTGCCGCGGAAGCCACCTACCGGGCGTACGTGGATGCCTTGAACCAGGTTGATCTCAGCGACCCCTCGACGTTCGAGGAGGTCTATCGCTGGACCATGGGCGATGCGAATGCGGGAGCTCGAGAATCTTTCTCACAAATGCACGCCGACGGATGGCGCGTCTCCGGCGAAAGCAAGATCGTTTCCGTTCAGTCTCCTGCGGGTGGCGACCGGCCCGATGATGTCGGTGTTGCGATTGCTTGCCTAGATGTGTCCGCCGTCACACTCGACAATGCCGAAGGCAATTCCGTCGTCGACCCCGACCGTCCCGACATACAGGCCATAGCGATAAAGGTGGTTCCAGCGGACACCCCCACGGGAGCTGTCATCCAGTCGCTCGATGGCGGTGACGCAAGCGAATGCGCCCCGTAATCCGGGCTGGCGCCGTCGGCCTACTGATGGGCCTATGCCTCACGTTCACAAGCGTGGCCAGCGTCGCTGCGTCAACGGCTTGTGCTGGCGGATCTCCTTGGCAGGGCAATTGCAGCGTCTCGAACGACGGGAGCCAGGTCGACATTGGTGGCAGCGCGAATCAGCCGGGTTCTGGTGGGTACGGAAACGGCGACGCGGGCGGCTCGCAGGGCGATGGCGAATCCAGCGGCTCGAGTAGCGGCGGTACGGGCTCTACCGACCATGCAGCCCCGGCTGAGGAGTGCCCCATCGTGGGATGCCGAGGCAACTACACAGTGGTCACGTATCCGGACGTGACGATCGAAGATCTCGCGAGTTTCGTTCCGGCGCGTCCGAGCCTCGGTGGCGAGCCCGCCGGTTTCGGGGTCGTCGGAACGCCCACGAACATCGTGGCCGGAGCATCCACGCACACCCTCACCGGCCCGCTGCTCGGGTGGGACGTGACAGTCAGGTTCCGACCGGCCGGTTACGTCTTCGACTACGGCGACGGATCGGGCGCGCGGACAACGACCGGCGGTGCCACCTGGGCGTCGCTCGGACTCCCCCAGTTCAGTCCGACGTCAACGAGCCACGTCTATCGCGAGCGCGGGACGTACACCGTGTCCCTCACGCTGCAGTACTCGGCTGACGTCGACTTCGGGAGCGGCTGGCGCCCGGTCCCCGGCTACGTCAATGCCCCGGCTCCGCCCTACACCCTCGAGGTTCTCGAGGTCCGGACGGCCCTGGTCGACCGCACCTGCGCCGAGAACCCCACCGGCCCCGGCTGCTGAGCCCTCCGTCGGCCGCTCGCATCGTCGGCGGCGCATGCCAGGATGGGCGCGTGGCAGAACGATTGATGTTGCTCGACTCCGCGTCGCTGTATTTCCGGGCGTTCTACGGCGTACCCGACACGGTCAAGGCGCCGAACGGGATGCCGGTCAACGCGGTTCGCGGATTTCTCGACATGATCGCGAAACTCGTCACAACCTACGAGCCGACGCACCTCGTGGCCTGCTGGGACGACGACTGGCGCCCCCAATGGCGGGTCGATCTCATCCCGTCGTACAAGACGCACCGCGTCGTCGAGGTCGTCACGGGCGCCCCGGATGTCGAGGAGGTCCCGGATCCCCTCGAGGTGCAGGTGCCGCTCATCCGCAAGGCACTGTCCGCCCTCGGGATCACGATCATCGGCGCCGCCGAGCACGAGGCCGATGACGTCATCGGCACCCTCGCCACCACGGCGACGATGCCCGTCGATATCGTCACGGGTGACCGCGACCTCTTCCAGCTCGTCGACGATGAGCGCAGCATCCGTGTCATCTACACGGCGCGCGGCATGAGCAACCTCGAGCTGGTCACCGACCGCACCGTCGTGACGAAGTACGGAGTGCTGCCCAGCCAATACGCCGACTTCGCGACGCTTCGCGGCGACAGCTCCGACGGGCTGCCGGGTGTAGCCGGCATCGGCGAGAAGACGGCCGCTACGCTCCTCGCTGCGCACGGCGACCTTGCCGGCATCATCGGCGCCGCCGAGCGCGGCGAGGGAATGTCGGCCGGCGTTCGCGCCAAGATCACCGCGGGGCTCGACTACCTCGAGGTCGCGCCCACGGTCGTCGAAGTCGTCCGCGATCTCGACCTTCCCGCGCCTGACACGCACCTGCGACCGCTCGACGACGATCAGCGTGCAGCGGCGGTGACCCTCGCCGAAACCTGGGCGCTCGGCACTTCGGTCTCGCGGGTCATCGAGGTGCTCGCCACGACACGATGACGGCCGCCACCAGCAGCACACAGTAGGCGAGCACGACGACGAGGGATGCCAGCAGCACGGCATCCCACCCGCCGGTCACCTCGTGCAGGGCCCCCATCGCCGGTGCAGCCAGCGCCGCGGCCGCATAGCCCCCGCCCTGCACCAGTGCAGACATCCCGGCAGCCTCGGCGTCCGAACGAGCGATCGCGACAATCGTGCTGAAGATCACCACGAAGCCGCCGGCGTGTCCGATGGCCCCGAAACTCAGCCAAACCGCGGCCCACTCGGGCGCGATGATCATGCCCAGCGTCAGCAAGATCCACGACGTGCCAATCGCGATCGCCGGAACGATCCGCGGTGTGAACCGCGCCAACAGCGGAACCACGAAGGCTCCCACCACGGCCACCCCGTGGAAGAACGCCGTCAAGCCTCCCGCTGCTGCTGCGCTGACACCGAGATCGTCCGCAATGAGTGTGGGCAGCCAAGTCGCGAACCCGTAGTACACGGCAGCTTGCCCCGCGAACGCCAGAAGAAGCATCCACGGAATCGGGTTCCGGAACATCGAAACACCCTGCGTCGCCCCTCTCCCGAGCGGCACCGGTACCGGGCCGGTCAGCGTGTCGGCCTCACGGTCGGCCACGGATGCCACGGCGGGACGCTGTGCGCCCGAGAACCGCTCGCCCCAGAGCTCCCCGCGCGCGGCAGCCCGGCGCAGATGCAGGCCCCACAGCAGCATCCCGGCGATCGTGATCACCGACCACGCGACCAACGCGAGGTTCCATCCGATCACGGAGGCAATCGGCACCGTCAACAGTGACGTCAGCAGCGATCCCGCGTTGAGCATGGCGACGTAAGCAGCTGTGACCAGGGCTACCCGCTCGGGCACGACATCACGGCGGATGATGACGGGGATGACCACATTTCCGACCGTGATGGACGCGCCGATCACGATCATTCCGGCGAGCATCCATCCGAAGCCCGGAACGGCACGCAGGAAGGTGCCGAGCAGCACCCCCGTGAGGGTGATCATGAGCGCGAGCTCCGCCCCGGCGCGACGGATGACGAGAGCTGCCACCGGGGTCAGCAGCGCGAACATCAGCACAGGCGCGGTCGTGAGCAATCCGGCCGTTGCCGCACCGATGCCGAGATCGCTTTCGATCTGCCGCAGCACAGGTGTCGGTGAGACGATGGGTCCGCGAAGACTCAGCGCGGCGACGAGGATGCCGGCGATGACGAGCCCGGCGGCTCCTCCGGCGGCACCGGGAGCGATGCGTCGGTCAGAAGCCACCCGTCGAGTCTAGGGTCGCGTTATCGGCTTCCCGCGTCACGCACGTTGCATCATTCATACCCCTAGGGGTATCCTTGAACATAGACCGTCACAGACCCCGGAAGGACATCTCCCATGTGCTCTCAGATTCGTTGCTCCTCGTGCGGCAAGATCACCTGGACCGGCTGCGGCATGCACGTCGAGCAGGCCCTCGCCGGTGTTCCCAAAGATCAGCTCTGCACCTGCAACTGACGTCGCGCCCGCTCACCTCCGCGTGGCGGTCCACTCCTGCAGGCGCGCCAGCGGCCACGTCGTGACGATCCGGTCAGCCGGAACCCCGACGCGCTCCGCCCGCTCGGCGCCGTAATCCAGCAGCGACAGATGACCCGGCGCATGCGCGTCGGAGTCGATCGAGAACAGGCATCCCTTCGCCAGGGCGAGCGCGATCAGCTCATCCGGCGGATCCTCGCGTTCGGGACGCGAATTGATCTCGACAGCAACACCGTGTTCCGCGCACGCATCGAAGACGCGATCCGCATCGAACTCCGACGGCGGCCTCGTCCCCCGCTGGCCGCTGACCAGCCTGCCGGTCACATGCCCCAGAACATCGATCCTGCCGCTTCGCACTGCGCGCAGCATCCGTGTCGTCATGGGGCCGCGATCCATCCGCAGCTTCGAGTGCACTGATGCCACGACGATGTCCAGTGAGCACAGCAGGTCATCCTGCTGATCGAGCCCGCCGTCGTCGAGGATGTCGACCTCGATGCCCGTGAGCAGGGTGAACCGATCGTCGCGGAAGCTCTCCACGATCGGGATCTGCTCCCGCAGTCGCTGCGCCGACAGGCCGTTTGCCACCCGAAGCCGGGGCGAATGGTCGGTGAGCGCGAGGTACTCCCGCCCGAGCTCACGGGCGGCCTTCACCATCGCCGCAATCGGCGTCGTGCCGTCCGACCAATCGGAGTGGCTGTGCAGGTCGCCGCGCAGCAGCGCGCTGAGCGCAGAGGGCCGGATGCCGGCCCGTTCCCGCAACTCGGCGAGATAGTCCGGCACGCGCCCCTCCCGGGCCTGGACGATCACCGCGAGGGTCGAATCGCCGATCCCCTTCCGGCGCCGCAGCCCCGCGGTGTCGGCCAGCTGCGCGGCATCCAGCCCCTCGATCGCTGCGGCGGCAGCACGAAACGCTTTCGCCTTGTAGCGGATCGCCCGCTCGCGCTCCAGAAGCAGGGCGATCTCGATCAGCGCGTCGTACGGCTGCAGCTCCGGCTCGCTCATGCCGCCCAGCCTGACACGCCCCACCGACCGCGCGCATCGCCTTCTGCAGGTAGGCAAAATCCCGGGCGTAGGTCGATTGCTGTCGCGATCGACCTACGCCCGGGAGAAGTCCTACCTCCGGTAGGCGAGGTTCAGAGCATCAGGGGGTGACGCCCGCGCGCTTGACGACGACTGGGGCGCTGGCGAGGCGGTGGAGGGCCCAGCCGAACAGGATCGAGAGCACACCGATGCCCATGGCGAATGCGGAGACACCGAAGCTGACGACCGAGGTGAAGAGGGATGCCCGCAGGAACGACGCGTTCATCATGGTCGCGCGCACCGGATCTTCGCGGTCGAGTTCGGCGTAAGTGGCACCGCCGGATGCCTCGAGGGCGTGGCGCTGAATGATGTCGGCCTGCACGTAGGCGGTGAAGGGACCGGCAACGGTCTGGCCTTGGAAGGCGATCGCATCTTCGGGGATCGTGATGTTCTCGGCGCGCAACTGGCTCGAGACGGTAGCCCACACGACGATGCCCACGATGATGAGCAGGGCACCACCGACGATGCCGAGGATCCCCACCACCTTCACGAGACCGAGGTTGCGGGCAGGCGCCTGAACAGTATCAGCGGCGCTGGCTGTGTCGGTGGCGGACATGGCGATTTCTCCTTCAGGGACATGCATCGTCGGGGGGGATTCGGCGGTGTATCTCACCGTCGACATCCACGCTACGAAGCCGGTCGGCCTACGGACAGTGACGTAGGTCCCCCGACGAGAAATTCGGTGAATGGCCCAGGTCAGGGTGCGAGCGCGGCAGTCGCCTCGGCCCACGCGTGCAGTTTTGCCGCAGCCGCACCCGAGTCGATGGCCGCAGCGGCATCCGCTTGCGCATCCCGGAGGCGCTCCACGATCGGCAGCTGTGCCTGCGCGGCATCCTGTGACAGCCGGTACGCCACGATCCCCGCCGCCGCGTTCAACAGCACGATGTCACGCACCGGCCCAGCGTCTCCCGCCAAGACACGCCGAACGATCTCGGCGTTGTGGTCGGGCGCACCCCCGCGAAGGTCGTCGAGGGTCGCGAGCGGGATGCCGAGATCCCGCGGATCGAGATCGTGCTCGTGGATGTCGCCGCGCGACACCTCCCAGATGCGGCTGTGTCCGGTGGTGGTCAGTTCGTCCAGCCCATCGTCGCCGCGGAACACCAGCGCTGTCGCGCCGCGCGTGCGGAACACGCCGGTGATGAGGGGCACGCGGTCCAGGTGCGCAACCCCCACCGCATTGGCCTCGGCACGGGCGGGATTGCACAGCGGGCCGAGGAAATTGAAAACCGTGGGGACCCCGAGCTCGGCGCGCGTAGGCCCGGCGTGTCGGAAACCCGGGTGGAACGCGGCGGCGAACGCGAAGGTGATGCCCGCCCGGTCGAGGACCTCGGCCACGGCATCCGGACTCAGCCGCAGATCGACGCCGAGAGCCGACAGCACATCGGAAGACCCGGATGCCGAACTCGCCGCCTTGTTCCCGTGCTTGACGACCGGGATTCCCGTGGCCGCCGCGACGATCGAGGCCGTCGTGGAGACGTTCACGGTGCGGTGGCGGTCACCACCGGTTCCGACGATGTCCAGAACGTGAGGATCCACCGGAAGCGGCAACGCGGCCTCCAGGATCGCGTCGCGGAAACCCACGATTTCGTCTACGGTCTCGCCCTTGGCGCGCAGGGCGATGAGGAATCCTGCCAACTGTGACGGCGTCGCCTCCCCCGCCATGATCTGACGCATCGCCCACGTCGACTCCGACACGCTGAGGTCCTCGCCCTCGAGGAGCGCACTGATGATCGAGGACCAGGACGGCTGCTGGGTCATGGCTCCGAGCGTAGCGGGGCGGGCAACTGAGGTGCGCCTAAGTCGCAAACCACCTCACATCAGTGGTGGCTCATGCGAAACCTCAGGCAAATCTTCAGCCATAATGAAGAATGTGACCACCAGCTCAGCGACGTACTCCCAGGCCATGCGGTCGGTCAAGCGACCCGACCCGGTCGCAGTTGGAACCATCGTGTGGCTCGGCAGCGAAGTCATGCTCTTCGCCGGCCTTTTCGCGATCTATTTCACACTGCGAAGCACCTCCCCCGACCTGTGGGCCCAAGAGACCCAGCTGTTGAACGTCCCGTTCGCTGCGGTCAACACCACGATCCTGGTGCTCTCATCCGTCACCTGTCAGATGGGTGTGTTCGCCGCTGAGCGTTTCCAGCCGTACACGGTCAAGACCAACCGGTTCCGCGACCGCTGGGGCATGGTCGAGTGGTTCTGGCTGACCTTTGCTCTCGGCGCCATCTTCGTGTCGGGCCAGGTGTGGGAGTACGCCCAGCTCGTCGCCGAAGGGATGCCAATCCAGGCGAACGCGTACGCCTCGGCGTTCTACCTGACGACCGGCTTCCACGCCCTGCACGTGACCGGTGGCCTCATCGCCTTCCTCCTCGTGATCGGACGCGCCTTCGCGGTCAAGAACTTCGGCCGCAAGGAGATGACCTCGTCGATCGTCGTGTCGTACTACTGGCACTTCGTCGACGTGGTCTGGATCGCCCTGTTCTTCGTCATCTACTTCCTCAAGTAACCCGAGCGGAGCTGAATCACCCTCATGGCACGACAGACCAAGCGCCGCTCGACCGGCCGCCGGAGCCCCTGGGCAGCGACCGCACTGATCGGCATCGGACTGCTCATCACGGGCGGCGTCTACGCGGGCGCCTCCGCTGCGATGGCAGCCACCGAACCCGACACCGCCACGGCGACCAGCCTGACGATCGAGGACGGCAAGAAGCTGTTCCAGGCCAACTGCGCCACCTGCCACGGCCTTGACCTGCAGGGCACCGAGAACGGCCCCTCGCTCTATGGTGTCGGCGCCGTCGCCGTCGACTTCCAGGTCGGCACGGGCCGGATGCCGCTGCAGATGCAGGGTCCCCAGGCCCCCCAGAAGCCGGTGCAGTTCACCGACGAGCAGATCCTCGCGATGGCCAACTACGTGCAGTCCGTCGCTCCCGGTCCCGACTTCCCGGACCCCGAGATCCTCGACGGTGAAGGCGACGTCGCACGCGGAGCTGAGCTGTTCCGCATCAACTGCGCAATGTGTCACAACGTCGCCGGCGCCGGTGGCGCCCTGACCGAGGGCAAGTACGCTCCCGCCCTGACCGAGGTCAGCGCTCTGCACATTTACGCCGCGATGGTCACCGGCCCCCAGAACATGCCGGTGTTCAACGACATGTACCTGACCGACGAGGACAAGCGAGACATCATCTCGTCGCTGCTGTACATCCAGCAGACCGAGTCCCCCGGTGGATTCAAGCTCGGGTCGCTCGGACCGGTCGCTGAGGGTCTGTTCATCTGGATCTTCGGGATCAGCACCCTGATCGGCATCACCGTGTGGATCACGGCGAAATCCAACTGACCCCGCATACCGAATACGTAGCAAGACGCTAGAGGAGCACCATGGCACACGAGGACGACCCGCACGGCCTCGACAGGGCGTCGTACCAGCCCTCGTCGGGAACGGCCGTCGCCGTCACCGACCCCGTGCGTAACCCCGAGCTTCCGCCGCACCGTGAGCGGATGACCGACAAGGACCCGGCGGCGATGAAGCGCGCCGTCCGCACGATCTACACGCTCTTCTACATCTCGGTAGCCGGGTCGCTGTGGGCAGTTGCCGCCTACATGATCTTCCCGATCGAGAGCGGCGAGATCCCGGCGATCCGCGACAACAACCTCTTCATCGGCCTCGGCATCGCCCTCGCGCTGCTGGCTATTGGTGTCGCCGCGATCCACTGGTCCAAGGCGGTGATGTCCGACAAGGAGCACACCGAGGCCCGCCACCCCACTCGTGGCACCGACGCGACGCGTGCCGGCGCCGTAGCCGTCTTCGAAGCCGCCAACGAGGAGTCAGGATTCGGACGACGCACCGTCATCCGCGGCGGCCTCTTCGCGGCCCTGATCGCCTCGATCCTTCCGGCGATCACCCTCTTCCGTGGTCTTGCCCCCGAGAACACTCCCGAGCGCCCCAACGCGGGCAACCCGGTGTACCTCCTCAGCCACACCATGTGGAAGCCCGGCATGCGTCTGGCCAAGGACCCCGAGGGCACGCCGATCAAGGCATCCGAGGTCACTCTCGGCTCGGCGGTGCACGTGATCCCCGAGCCGCTCGCCGAACTCAGCCACGAAGAGGGCTACCTCGAAGAGAAGGCCAAGGCGATCGTGCTGCTGGTGCGCATGCTGCCCGAGCAGATCACCGAAACACCTGAGCGGGCGACCTGGTCGTACGACGGCATCGTCGCTTACTCCAAGGTCTGCACCCACGTCGGCTGCCCGGTGGCTCTCTACGAGCAGCAGACGCACCACCTGCTGTGCCCCTGCCACCAGTCGCAGTTCGACGTCTCAGACGGCGCGAAGGTCATCTTCGGCCCCGCTGCCCGCCCGCTGCCGCAGCTGCCCATCGAGGTGGATGACGAGGGCTACCTCGTCGCGCAGAGCGACTTCACCGAACCCGTCGGCCCGAGCTTCTGGGAGCGCAGTTGAGCACCGCCACCGCTACTGACGAGACGGCCGTCGGTACCTCCAGAGAAAAGCCGCTCGGCGGCCGATTCGTCGGCGCCACCGCGAACTACCTCGACGAGCGCACCAGCCTCTCGGGTCTGGTCAAAGAGCTCGGCCGCAAGATCTTCCCCGACCACTGGTCGTTCATGCTCGGTGAGATCGCCCTGTGGAGCTTCGTCGTCGTCCTCCTCTCGGGGACGTTCCTGACGTTCTTCTTCCAAGCATCGATGGTTCCCACCCATTACACGGGTGCATACATCCCGATGCGTGGCGTGGAGATGTCGGCAGCGCTGGACTCGACCCTGCGGATCTCGTTTGACATCCGCGGCGGCCTGCTCGTACGCCAGATCCACCACTGGGCAGCGCTCGTGTTCATCGCCGGTATCGGCGTGCACATGCTGCGCGTGTTCTTCACCGGCGCGTTCCGCAAGCCCCGCGAACTGAACTGGATGATCGGCTTCGTGCTGTTCGTCCTCGCGATGGGTGAGGGCTTCACCGGCTACTCGCTCCCCGACGACCTGCTCTCGGGTAATGGCCTCCGAATCATCGACGGCATGATCAAGGGCATCCCGCTGATCGGCACCTGGACCTCGTTCCTGCTGTTCGGCGGCGAGTTCCCCGGCATGCAGATCGTCGGACGCCTGTACACGCTGCACATCCTGCTGCTGCCGGCGATCCTGGTCGCGCTGCTCGCGGCACACCTGATCCTCATGATCATCAACAAGCACACGCAGTTCGCCGGCCCCGGCCGGTCGAACGACAACGTCGTGGGCTACCCGATGCTCCCGGTGTACGCCTCGAAGATGGGTGGATTCTTCTTCATCGTCTTCGGTGTGATCGTGCTGATCGCATCCCTCTTCACGATCAACCCGGTCTGGAACTACGGTCCCTATGACCCCTCGCCGGTGTCTGCGGGTACCCAGCCTGACTGGTACATCGGATTCGCCGACGGTGCGCTACGTCTCGTGCCGCCGCACCTCGAGACGGTCTTCTGGGATCACACCTGGTCGTGGAACATCATCCTGCCGATCACGGTGCTGGTGCTCTTCATCGCCCTGGTCGCGTTCTACCCCTTCATCGAGGCGTGGATCACCGGTGACAAGCGCGAGCACCACATCGCGCAGCGTCCGCGCAACGCCCCGACACGCACCGCCATCGGCGCCGCCGGCGTCACCTTCTACGCCGTGCTGTGGGCAGCAGCGTCCTCCGACATCATCGCGACCCACTTCTGGGTCACGATGGAGGGTGTCATCCATACGCTGCAGGCTCTGCTCTTCGTGGGTCCGGTGATCGCGTACTTCGTCACGAAGCGCATCGCGATTGCGCTGCAGAAGAAGGACCGTGAGATCGCGCTGCACGGCTACGAGTCCGGTCGTATCGTCCGCCTCCCCGGTGGCGAGTACATCGAGGTCCACCAGCCTGTTGACGAGTACGAGCGCTGGAAGCTCGTGGACTTCGAGACCTACGAGCCGCTGGTCGTTCGTCCGAACTCGCGTGGGCAGATTCCGTGGCACCAGAACTTCCGTGCCTCGCTGTCGCGCTGGTTCTTCGAAGACCGCCTCGCTCCTGTCACGCAGGCCGAGGTCGACGAGGCGCTCTCGCACCAGCACCACGAGCTCGACCACATCGCCGAGCAGGAGGATGCCGAGATCCAGGCGATGCACGAGCGCGCCGGGGTTCCGGATGCTCCGCACCACCCGATCACCGACGGCAAGCAGTCCGAGACGGCTGTGCGCCCGACGAACGTGATCGTCACTGACGAGGTCGTGGAGAACACGGCTGCCGATAAGGGCACGTCGAACACGGATGTCGATCCTGACGACGACGTTCACCCCAGCGGCGACACGAAGTAGTCCCGAA
>NZ_DCBW01000036.1:17399-80673 GCF_002313585.1 Microbacterium sp. UBA1097
TCCACGGATGTCGGGCCCGCGCCGTTGCCCGCATCTCACTGCAGCGGGCAATGGCAGGATCCGGCCGAAACGTGGCCGCAGGAGGGTGCCTGCGGCGCTCTCAATGTCATGACTTGCCTCTAGTGTCGGCATCATGAGCAGCGCAGACTTCTTCGCCACCCGCCTCGCCCACGAGACCGATCCGTCGGACGTGTACGCCGCTCAGAAGGCCGGAGAAGACATCGTGCTCGTCGATGTGCGCGGCGTCGACGCCTGGCGCCAGGGACGCATCACCGGCGCGATCCATATGCCCTACCGCGAGATCGCGGAGCGCGCCCCGCGCGAGATTGCCCCGGACGCCACTGTCGTCGTGTACTGCTGGAGCCCGGGCTGCAACGCCGGCGTCAAGGGAGCGCTCGAGTTCGCAAAGCTCGGCTACGCGGTCAAGGAGATGATCGGGGGGTTCGAATACTGGGCACGGGAAGGCCAGCCGACCGAGAACGATGACGGTCCGCTCCCCCGCGAGTTCGACCCGCTCGTGATGGTCGTGCGCCGGTGAACGAGGGGTCCGATTCCCGCCAGTGCCCTGGCCGCCCCGGCGAGTAGCGTGACCGTCGTGTCCTCGTCGCCGACTCTCGCGCCAGCGCGCTCCAGCACCGTGGTCCTCATGTTCGCGGCGCTGTCGCTGGTGTGGGGAGCGAGTTTCCTCTTCATGAAGGTTGCGGTTGACTCCTTCGACCCTGCTCAGGTGGCTCTGGGACGCATCATCCTGGGCTCTGTCACGCTCGCCACGATCATGGCACTCACGCGTCGACGGTGGCCGCGCGAAGGCCGCCTGTGGGTGCACATGATCGTCGTGGCGGTCTTCTTCTGCCTTCTGCCGTTTCTGCTCTTCGCCTGGGCTGCTCAGAGCCTGCCATCCGGGCTGTCGGCCATCCTGAACGCGACAACGCCACTGTGGACGACACTGGTGGCCGTCGTCGTGCTCCCCAGCGAACGGATGACGGCACGACGCCTGGTCGGGGTGATCATCGGAGCTATCGGTGTCGCGATCGTCATGGGCGTGTGGGATGTCGTCTCCTCCGCAGAGTTCGCCGCATCTCTTCCCGCGCAGCTCGCTTGTCTGGGTGCCACCGCCTCGTACGGCATCGCTCTCGGCTGGATGCGGCGCTTCATCACGGGGACCCACACCCACGACAGCGTGACGATCGCGTCGACACAGATGGCGGTGGCAGGGGTGCTCGCCCTGGCTCTGCTCCCCGTCATCGGTCTCTCGCCGGTAGCCTGGGCCCCGGCCCCGGTCCTCGCGCTCGTCGCCCTCGGATGTCTGGGAACCGGGATCGTCTACGTCTGGAACACGCGCGTTGTCACCGAGTGGGGCGCCGTCGGTGCGTCGACCGTCACGTATGTGATTCCGGTGGTCGGAGTGGCGCTCGGCATCATCGTGCTCGGCGAACGGTTCACGCTGAACGAGCTCATCGGCGCGTTCATCGTGATCGGCGGCGTGCTCCTCGTCCAACGCTCCCGCTAATCAGGGCTCTCAACGGAGAGCGCGCAGCGAGGGGACGGACGCAGGGCCTAGCCGGCGAAGCGGGAACCTAGCGGGCGAAGTAGCCGCGGTAGTACTCGTAGACCCAGCCGATGATCGCGACGACGAAGATACCGAGGCCGATGGGCACCATCCACGCGCCGACCGCGAGCCCGATGATGGCGACAGCGGCCGAAGATGCGAGGACGAGGGGCCACCAGGACCAGGGACTGAACTCACCGATCTCGGGGTCACCGTCGTCGATGTCCGCTGTGAGAACGTCCTCCGGCAGTTCACCACCCTGCGCGCGGTGAACGGCGCCGGTGTAGAACCCGATGAGTGCACCCATCAGAGCGGTGAAGAACAGGGCGACGGTGCCAACCCACTCGAGGTTGCCATACCAGATGACGCTCCAGACGGTGTACGCGATCGCAACGAGAGCGAAGAAGCCCGTGAGGATCCACCACAGCGACACATTGGTGCGCATGGACTACTTCACCTTCCCATCGGCAAGATCGACAACCGGTGTGTGTGGAGCATCCTTGGCCGGGCCGACACCGACCGTCATCGGCGCAGCCTCGGGGTGGTTCAGGTCGAATGCCGGACGCTCGCTACGGATGCGCGGGATCGATGTGAAGTTGTGTCGCGGCGGCGGGCACGACGTAGCCCACTCGAGCGAACCACCATAGCCCCACGGATCGTTGACCGTGACCTTTGGCGCCTTGCGAGCGGTGATCCACACGTTCAAGAGGAACGGAATCATCGAGACAGCGAGAATCATCGACCCGACGGTAGAGAGCTGGTTCTGCCAGGTGAATCCGTCGGCTTCCGCGTAGTCGGCGTATCGGCGGACCATGCCCTCGACGCCCAACCAGTGCTGGACGAGGAAGGTCATGTGGAAGCCGATGAACAGCAGCCAGAAGTGCACGTACCCGAGGCGCTCGTTGAGCATCCGGCCTGTCCACTTCGGCCACCAGAAGTAGAAGCCGGCGAACATCGCGAACACGACGGTTCCGAAGATGACGTAGTGGAAGTGGGCGACGACGAAGTACGAGTCCGACAGGGCGAAGTCCAGCGGCGGCGAGGCGAGGATGACGCCGGTCAGACCACCGAAGACGAACGACACGAGGAAGCCGAGCGAGAAGATCATCGGGGTCTCGAACGTCACCGAGCCGCGCCACATCGTTCCGATCCAGTTGAAGATCTTCACGCCGGTGGGCACCGCGATCAGCATGGTCATCAGGGCGAAGAACGGCAGCAGCACCGAGCCGGTGACGTACATGTGGTGCGCCCACACAGCGACCGAGAGAGCGGCGATCGCGATCGTCGCGTACACGAGCGTCTTGTAACCGAAGATCGGCTTGCGGCTGAAGACCGGGAAGATCTCGGACACGATGCCGAAGAACGGCAGCGCGATGATGTACACCTCGGGGTGACCGAAGAACCAGAACAGGTGCTGCCACAGCAGCACGCCCCCGTTCTGTGGGTCGTAGATGTGCGCACCGAGCACGCGGTCGGCGGCGGCGGCGAAGATCGCGGCGGCCAGCACCGGGAAGGCCATGAGGATCAGGATGCTCGTGATGAGCGTGTTCCAGGTGAAGATCGGCATGCGCCACATCGTCATGCCGGGTGCGCGCATCGTGATGATCGTCGTGATGAAGTTCACGGCACCCAGGATCGTGCCGAAACCGCTCATACCGAGACCGAGCATCCAGAGATTACCGCCGACGCCTGGTGAGAAGGATGCGTTCGCGAGTGGTTGATACGCGAACCAGCCGAAGGAAGCCGCGCCCTGCGGGGTCAGGAAGCCGGAGATCGCAATGATCGACCCGAACAGGAACAACCAGAACGCGAAAGCGTTCAGGCGCGGGAACGCGACGTCAGGTGCACCGATCTGCAGCGGCAGGATCGCGTTGGCAAAGCCCGCGAACAGCGGCGTCGCGAACATGAGCAGCATGATCGTGCCGTGCATCGTGAACAGCTGGTTGTACTGCTCTTTGGTCGGCAAGACCTGCATGCCCGGCTCGAACAGCTCGGCACGGATGATGAGCGCCATCACGCCGCCGAGCAGGAAGAACAGGAACGACGCGATCAGGTACATGTACCCGATCGTCTTGTGGTCAGTGGAGGTGATCCACTTGACGACGATGTTGCCCTTCTGCTCGACACGCGACGACGACATCAGCGCCGCCTGCCGTGCCGGGAGAGTGCGCGGGCGCGACGAGTCCGCGTCCTGAAGCGGCAGCGTGGTGGCCATCACTCGTTCCCCTCATCTGACTGCTGGACCGAGGGATCCGTGGGATCGTTCGGCGTGTTCTGCAGGCGGTCGTATGCGTCGTTGATGTCGCCGGTCTGACCCTTTGCCTCGAGACTTGCGAGGTAGTCCTCGTACTCGTCGGCGCTCACGACCTGGACGGTGAAGAGCATCATCGAGTGGTACTCACCGCACAGTTCCGCACAGCGGCCTGCGTAGGTGCCCTCACGGGTCGGAGTGAAGGACCAGTAGTTGTCCTTCCCGATGTACATGTCCTTCTTGTAGAGGAAGTCGACGACCCAGAACGAGTGGATGACATCCCGCGACTGCAGTTTGATCTGCACGGTCTGGTCGACCGGCAGGTACAGCGTCGGCAGCGCCTCCTGGTCGATGTTGCCGGCCTTGTCGGGCTGGGCCTGAATACCCATCGTCCAGACGGCGTCGGAGTTGTCTTCCTCGTCACCGTTGTACTGGAAGTCCCACGCCCACTGCTTGCCGATCGCGGTGATCGACACGTCCGGGTCTTCGTACTGCGTCTCGATGATCGCCTGGTCCCGCGCCGTGAAGGCGAAGAAACCGATCACGAGGATGAACGGCACGATCGTGTAGAAGATCTCGATCGGCATGTTGTACCGCAGCTGCACGGGCAGGCCGGTCTGGCCCTTACGGCGACGGTAGGCGATCGCGGCCCACCCCATGAGCGCCCACGTGATGACGCCGACAGCCAGCAGCACGATCCACGAGTTGACCCACAGTCCCGAGATCATCTCGGTGTGGTTGGTCGCAGGAGTTCCGTCTTCGACGAAGCCGGGAAGGAATCCGTTCAGCTCCGTCGGCGTACATCCTGCGAGCACCAGGGCCGCGGCGGCACCAACCGGAAGAAGAACCCAGCGGAGTCGGCGTTTGGATGGCACAGGCGCACCTTTCCACGTTGCGAAGTGTGACTGTGGTCAGTCTAGGGCAAGCTCACACCTGCTTGAGGCCAACCACTCAGCATCCACGCACTTTCGGGATACTGAAGGTCGGCCTTCTCGCAGGCTGAAGCTTCTGGGTCAGTGGAAGCTGTCACCGCACGCGCAGCTGCCCTGCGCGTTCGGGTTGTCGATCGTGAAGCCCTGCTCCGAGATCGTGTCCTTGAAGTCGATGGTTGCGCCGTCCAGGTACGGGACGCTCATGTCGTCGACGATGACTTCCACGCCCTCGAAGTCGACGGTCTTGTCTCCGTCGAGATACCGCTCGTCGAAGTACAGCTGGTAGATGAGTCCGCTGCATCCGCCGGGCTGGACAGCCACGCGGAGACGGAGGTCATCGCGGCCCTCCTGGTCGAGCAGGTTCTTGACTTTTGCGGCGGCGGCGTCGGTGAGCGCGACGCCGTGCTCGCGGGCGGTCTGGTCCGTGGTCAGTGCGGTGTCGGTCATGACTCTCCTTATCGGCTGAAGCCGTCGGGGCGGATGCTGAAATTCTACGCCCGCTCTCGGCGAGGACGGCGGAAATGCGGGCGGGTCAGAGCGTGCGCGCGTCCAGCTTCTCCAGCAGCAGCGCCTCGGAGATCAGCGCATGCCGGAAGGTCTCGAGGTGGAGTGACTCGTTGGGACTGTGCGCCCGGGAGTGCGGATCCTCCACACCCGTGACCAGGATCTGCGCGCCCGGGAACTCGCGGACCAGGTCCGCGATGAACGGGATCGATCCGCCCACCCCGATATCGACCGGATCGACGCCGTACCCCTCGGTGAGTGCCTCGCGGGCATCCTGGACCGCCCATCCTGTCGTGTCGACGAGGAACGGGTTGCCGAGGTCGACATCGAAGAACTCCAGCCGAGCCCCGAACGGCGCGTGGGCGCGAAGGTGTGCCTTCAGCGCTGCGTAGGCGTCCGCCGCGGACTGCCCGGGCGCGACGCGCGCGCTGATGACGACGGTCACCTCCGGAGCGAGCGTGTTGGAGGCCGAGGCGACATCGGTGGCGTCGATGCCGATCACGGTGACCGACGGCTTGTTCCAGATCCGCCCGATGATCGATCCCGCGCCGATCGGGCTCACCCCGTCGAGCAGGCCCGTCTCCGAGCGCAGGGTGCTCTCGCTGTACTCAGGGGTCTCGGCCTCGCGCGAGCTCAGGCCCTCGACGCCGACCGATCCGTCGGCGTCCCAGAGCGTGGCCAGCAGCGTGACCGTGGCGAGCATGGCGTCGGGCACCGCTCCCCCGAACATTCCCGAGTGGGATGCGTGATCGAGCGTGCGCACCCGCATCGAGAAGCGCGCGTTGCCGCGCAGCGAGACCGTCAACCCGGGGGTTCGGTCGTCCCAGTTGCCCGAGTCCGCGACAACGATCACATCGGCGCGAAGCGCGTCGGCGTTGTCGCTGAGGAACTGCGCGAACGAGCGCGAGCCGTACTCCTCCTCCCCCTCGATGAACAGGGCGAGACCGAGGTCGAAGTCGGGACCCAGCGCCTCGACAAGTGCACGGATCGCACCGATGTGCGCCATGATCCCGGCCTTGTCGTCGGCGGCGCCACGACCGTAGAGCCGGCCCTCCCGAACCGTGGGTTGGAACGGCGGGGTCTCCCACAGCGCCTCGTCACCGACGGGCTGGACGTCGTGATGGGCGTACAGCAGGACGGTCGGGCGACCGTTCCTCGCTGCACGTGTCGCGAGCACGGCAGGCTGCCCGAACTCCTCCGTGCCGGGAATCGCTGCCCGCTTGATGGTCACGGCATCGAACACTCCCGTGCCTTCGACCAGGGCAGCCACTGCCTCTGCGCTGCGTACGAGTTGCTGCTGATCCATCGATGGCCAGGCGATCGAGGGAATCCGCACCAGATCGCCCAAATCCGCCAGCGCACGGGGGATGCCGGTCTCGGCGGCGTCACGGACAGCATCGGAACGGGAGGCGATATCACTCATGCGGGTAATCTTAAGGACTACCCGTAACGCGACAGCGAGGATCATCGTGGCCAAGACCCCCGCCCCCGAGGCACCGAAGGACGCGTCGACGTCGACCGTCGGCAAGGGAAAGGCGACTCCGAGCCGCGCCGAGCAGGAGGCTGCACGCAAGCGCCCGCTCGTTCCCGACACGAAGGAAGCGAAGGCGCAGCGCAAGGCCGAGCTCGCATCAGCCCGGGAACGCGCCCGCATCGGCATGGCCAACGGTGAGCAGAAGTACCTGCCCGCGCGCGATCAGGGACCGCAGCGCAAGTTCGCCCGCGATTTCGTGGACGCCGGTTGGCACCTGGGCGAGGCAGTCATGCCCGCGATGGTCGTGGTCATCGTCGCAACCTTCATTCCGCTGAACTTCATCCAGTACTGGGCGTTCGTGGCGCTGTGGGTGTTCATCTTCTTCGTGATCGGCGACATGATCATCACGTCGATCCGCGTCAAGCGCGCCGTGAGCGACAAGTTCGGCGCAAGCAAGGTTGAGAAGGGGCTCGGCTGGTACGCCTCGATGCGCAGCGTCCAGATGCGCTTCATGCGCCTACCCAAGGCCCAGGTTCGCCGGGGCCAGTACCCCTCCTGAGATCGGTCTAGCAGCTTGGCGCGCTCCGCTGCGCGGGGGTGCCAGGTGTCGAGACATGTGCCCGTCCGCTGCGCTCACCGCGCGACGCTGATCGCGCGCTCATGGGCGTGCCTCGGATCAGATGTAGATGCGCGGGACGAGCGGTGAGACGCGGACGATGATCTCTTCACCGACCGTGCCGATCGCCTCCGCGAGAGTCGTCACACTGGACTCGCCGCGCGTTCCGGGGCCGAAGAGGTAGACCTCATCCTCGACAGCGGCGCCCGGCCACGGGTCGATCAGCATCGTCGCCGGGCCGATCTCGCGGACGAGACGCGGGCCAGCGGGAGTTCCCACCGACATCCGACCCGCGAGCGTCGACGGCAGGCCGTCCAGATACCCGTAGGAGACCGCGACGGCAGAGTCTCCGACGTCGCTCACGGTGGCGATCAGGGTAGCCGCGGGCGCGATTCCCTCCAGCTCGGGGCCGCCCGTCGAACGGATGCCGTAGCTGAAGGCACCGAAGCGGACGAGGTCGAACCGGAACTCCGGCCGTGCGAAAGCCGCCGCACTGGCTGCGAGGTGGCGAACCTGAGGGCGCAGGCCCACGTCCTCGGCAATCCTGATCGCCTCGAGGAACGCGGCACGGGACAGATCGTCGTCCTCGTCGCTGGTTTCGGCGATGTGGCTCCAGATTCCGACGACCCGGATGTCGCCGCTTGCCTCGAGCTCCGCGGCCCGGGTGACGAACGCCGGCCACGCCTCCGGCCTGACGCCGTTGCGGTGAAGTCCGGTGTCGATCTTGATGTGCACCGGAGCTCCTCGCCCCGCCGACACCGTCGCGATGTCTTCGAGGTACGAGGCATCACCCACGCCGAGTTCGATGCCGGCCTCCAGCGCGACCTCGATCTCGGGCTGGGTGATCGTCACCCACGAGAAGACGCGAGCGTCGGGGCCCGCGGCAGCTCTCGTGCGGACACCCATCGGCACGTCGAAGGCCCCGAACCAGCGCACGCCGTGAGCTGCAGCGGCGGCGACGACACGATCGACGCCGTGGCCGTAGGCGTCGTTCTTGACAACAAGCATGTACTCGGCCGGCGCGATGCGCCCCCGCAGCACGTCGATGTCGGCGAGGATCCGACCGAGGTCCACGACCATCCGCGCGCTCAAGCGACCACCTCCCGCGGTAGCCGCAGGCCCAGCGCACAGACGAGTTCGGCAGCAGTGAGTCCGGATGCCGCCTCCCACGTGGCCAGCGCCGGACCAGCCGGGCCGTCGCCGCCGAAGTAGATGACCTCGTCACCGCGCGCGATGTCGGCGTCACCGATGTCCACGACACAGACATCCATCGCGACCCGTCCGACAATGGGATACAGGGCACCCCACACCTCGACCGAGACCTGGTTGCCGAGCGAGCGCGCCACCCCCTGGCCGAAGCCGCCTGAGACGAGCGCGATCCGTGTGTCCCGCGGGGCAATATGCGTGTAGTTGTACGAGACTCCCTCGCCGGCGCGCAGAGCCTTGATCGAGAGCACGGAGCCGAGAAGGCTCATGACCGGCCTGGCGGGGTCCTCGGAGGCACCGGGGAGACCGAAGATCACGGCGGGGTCCAGCGTAGGAGCGTCCGCGGCCGGGGCGATCCCCATGCTCTGAGCCGCATCGACGGATTCAGCGTCGAGCATCGCCGCACGGATGCCGACCCGCGCCAGAGTCTCAGCGACGAACTGCATGCCGTGGCCGTAAGCATCGCGACGGAGGTCGGGAACGGCATCCGCTCCCCCGGCCTCGATCGCCCGGCCGGCGCCGGCGACAAGCGCCGAGCTACTCAGCCGGACGCGCGGCCCGGTCGGACTGATCAAAAGCCCATCGCCTTCTGGTATCGAGGGCGGTGTCCGGTACGGATGCCGAGCACGCTCGGCTTGTTCTCGTAGACGCCCGTGGCCCAGTTGCCCTCGATGAGCACGGGGCCGTCGGGGGTCACGGCGATGTCCCACCCGACGTACTTCACCTGCGGGACGTGACGGGCGACCTTGTCGACGAAGGCGATGACCTCATCGAACATCGGCAGCTGGAAATCAGCGATCGGGTAGCCCGAATCGGGGTGGAGCTTGTGCACGTGTCCGTGCGAGTCGTAGCCGTCGCCGAGCGAGGCTCCGGTCTCGGGGTCGAGCATCGTGTAGAAGCCGCCGAAGTCCATCTGGTCTGCGACCTGACCGCGACCGAACTTCTGCGCGATCGCGAGGATGTGGGTCTTCTCGCCGTCGAAGAACGCAGCGACGCGGGTCGAGTTGACCGTGCCGGCACAAACGGCGGCGACATCGGGATGCTGCACGATGTTCTCTTCGATCAGCAGCTCACCGCGCTCGCGCAGCTGCGCGTGGAAGTCTGCCCAGTCCTCGATCTCGGTCGAGTAATACCGGTTGATGGCAGCCCCCGAGCGACCCGCCTGCTTCTTGGTGATGAGCACGGGATGTGCCTCACCGAAAGCGCGCAGTTCGTCGACGTTGTCGTCGGTGACCATCATCCAGTCACGACCGAGGTACTCCGAGAAGACGCGGTCGAACTCCCACTTGTCGTAGAAGATCCCGCGGTACTCAGGATCATCGAACGTGTACGAGTACTTGTTTGAGTGCGGATGCGTCATCATCGTGCGCCGCTCGCGCCGGTTCAGGATCGCGAAATCGTAGTCGACATAGTCCTGAAAGCCGACCTGGTGGAAGGTCGCCTGCCAGAACATGTCCACGACCACCGCTGGGGTCCACTTGTGAAACTGGGCTGATACCTCGCGGGCGCGCTCGATGACCGAGGGGAGGTCGATGACCTTCAACCGGGCCACCATGTAACCGAAGCGCGAACCGAGTCCTCGCGATGCCATCGCTCTCTCTTTCCGAAGGGTGCTGCCCTCACACGTCGGCCGGCACCCGTCGGGGCGCCGGCCGCGTGCGATCAGCGAATGTCAGGCGCCTACCAGCTCGTTCTCCACCACACGGGGGTGGTTGATGCGGCGGTCGGCGGAGCGTCCGAGGTCATCGGTGATGATGACGCGCTGCAGCCAGCGGTCGGTGCCGTCGTAACGCGGTTCGAAGGGGGTCCGCGCGTGCATGACGCGACGGTTGTCGAACAGCAGGATGTCGCCGGCACCGAGGGTCACATAGATGCCCTCCTTGTCGGCGCCGTCGTGGAAGGCCTGGAGCGCCGCGGCAGCTTCGTCATCGCCGGTAACGGCGGCGGCGCAGTCCATGTCGATGCGGACGAAACGCTTGCCGTCCTCGCCGTAGAGCGCTGCGCCCTGGACACCGTCTTCGGGACGACCCGTTCCGCCGGATGCCTTGTCGATGCCGTGCATGAAGCGCGGTTGACGGAGGACCGCCTCATCCTCGGCCGACAGGTCGATACGGTCGACCGGCGCCAGCGCCGTCTGCACGCGCTCATCACCCCGGACGCAGAAGAGGCCGACGAACTGCGGGTGGGCGTCGTCGAAGGCATCCTCCGAGTGCCAGTCGAGCAAGCTCCGGCTTCCCGTTCCCACGGCGTCGTACTCGTGGCCGGGGATCGGTGTGACGTTCTGGATCAGCGCACCGCGGTGCTGACGGGCGAACGAGAAGACCTCGCCGGCCACCGAGGCAAACGCCAACAGTGCAGCCTCCGTCACGGGGTCACGATCCTTGCCCTCGAACGCAACCGGGTCCCGCGGGCTCTCACCCATGTCGTCCTGATCGACGGTGAGGCCATGGAAGAGAACTCCCCCGTCCGGGACCTCGGCCCGCGCGAACTGGCGGATGATCTCGACGGTCTCGGGGTCGGCCGCTTCGAATGCTGCCTTCGCCTCGGCGAGCAGCTCCTCGAAGGCTGCGTCATCGGAGTAGATACCCCGACGGCCTCGGGCGACATCGATGAAGATCGCGGCGACTTCGGGCTTGATGTGACGTTCGATCACAGAGGTTCCTTCCCATGGCGCGACGGCCGCGCTGAAGCACTCGACGACGCGAATGCCGGTGTTGTGCTGTCGGGAGTATATCCGAGGAGGTCCCCCGCATTCCCGAGGAAGTTAGGGCTTCCTAAGTCTTCGGGGCAGATGCCCCTCATGCGCGGACAAGCCCCCGGTTGATCTGCCGCGCCCAGAGCGGCCCTCGGTACAGAAACCCGGTGTATCCCTGCACCAGAGTTGCGCCGGCATCCAGCCTTTCGCGGACGTCGGCAGCAGTCTCGACACCACCGGCCGAGATGACGCAGAAACTGTCAGGCACCAGGGAGCGAACGAGACGCAGCACCTCGAGGGCGCGCGGAGCGAGTGGCTTTCCCGACAGCCCACCAGCGCCGGCTGCCGTGACCACCGCCGGGTCGGTGACCAGCCCGAGGTCATCGCGCGCGATTGTCGTGTTCGTGGCGACGATGCCCTGCAGGCCCAGTTCGAGCGCCAGGGCTGTGACATCGCGGATGTCGTCATCAGAGAGATCGGGCGCGATCTTGACGAGCAGGGGGATATCTTCAGCGGCATCCTTCACCGCGGTCAGCAGGGGCCTCAGCGACTCGACGGCCTGCAGGCTCCGCAGACCCGGGGTGTTCGGCGACGACACATTGACCACGAGGTAGTCGGCCACGGGCGCGAGAAGCCGCGTGCTCGTGACGTAGTCGACTACCGCGTTTTCGACATCCACGATGCGGCTCTTGCCGATGTTGACGCCCAGGACCGTGCGGTGACGCCGACGACGGGCGCGTTCAAGCCGACCCGCCGCGGCGTACGACCCGTGATTGTTGAACCCCATGCGGTTGATGACCGCGCGATCCGGGATGAGACGGAACAGACGCGGCTTCGGGTTTCCGGTCTGCGGAATCGCGGTCAGCGTGCCGACCTCGACGTGACCGAAACCGAGAGCGTGCAGACCGTCGACGCCCACGGCATCCTTGTCGAACCCGGCCGCGACGCCGAACGGCGCGTCGAAGGTCAATCCGAGCGTCTGCACGCGCAGCGACGGATCAGGCTTGGTGAGGGCCCGCGCCACCCACGAGAACGGCCGGAAACCGAGCAGCCGGATGACGAGCATCGCCGCGTGATGTGCTGTCTCCGGATCCATCCTCGAGAGGAACGTGCGAAACAGCCACGGGTACATGCTTACTCCTCGAGGTCGGATGCCAGGCGTTGATGATCCGCACGCAACTGTGCGATCGCCGACTCAAAATCCTCCAACGAATCGAACGCCTGATACACGCTCGCGAACCGGAGATAAGCGATTTGGTCGAGTTCGCGGAGTGGCCCGAGGATCGCCAGGCCGATCTCATTCGTGTCGACCTGCGACGATCCGGTCTGTCGAACCGCCTCCTCGACCGTCTGGGCCAGAACGGCAAGATCGCCCTCGGTCACGGGGCGCCCCTGACAGGCCTTGCGCACCCCCGACATGACCTTTTCGCGACTGAATGGTTCGATCACGCCCGAGCGCTTGATGACGTTCAGGCTCGCGGTCTCGATGGTCGAGAAGCGACCACCGCACTCGGGGCATTGACGGCGACGACGGATGCTGAGACCGTCGTCGCTGGTGCGGGAGTCGATCACGCGCGAGTCAGGGTGACGGCAGAAAGGGCAGTGCATAGCAGCCCCAGACTACGCGGTGAAGCGGGCGCGAACTGCTTCGCCGTGCGCGGGGAGCACTTCGGCGGTCGCAAGCGCCACGATGGCGTCAGAGACTTCCGCGAGGGCGTCCCGGTCATACTCGATCACCTGCTGCGGCCGCAGGAACGTCGAGGCCGATAGCCCCGCCGCATATCGTGCTTGCCCGCCGGTGGGGAGCACGTGGTTGCTCCCCGCGAGGTAGTCACCCAGGCTCACCGGCGAATAGGGACCGACGAAGACTGCCCCGGCGTGCACGAACCGGTGCGCAGCGGGGTCGGCAAGGTGCAACTCGAGGTGTTCGGGAGCGTACGCGTTCGAGAAGTCGACGGCGGCGTCGAGGTCGTCGACGAGCACGATCGCGGACTGCGGTCCCGTCAGCGCCACCTCGATGCGTGCGGCGTGGAGAGTCTGCGCGGCCAGCCCGCCGATCTCTGCCTGCACAGCGTCGGCCAGGCCCATCGACGTGGTCACGAGAACCGCGGATGCCTGCTCGTCGTGCTCGGCCTGGCTGATGAGGTCGGCAGCGACAAGCCGCGGATCGGCGGTGTCGTCGGCGACGATGAGGATCTCGGTCGCGCCTGCCTCCGAGTCGGTGCCGACGCGACCGGCTACGGCGCGTTTTGCTGCCGCCACGAAGTTGTTCCCCGGTCCCGTCACGACATCCACCGGATCGAGGCCCAGGCTCGCGGCCCCGTAGGCGAATGCACCGATCGCACCGGCGCCGCCCATCGCGTACACCTCGGTGACCCCGAGGAGTTTCGCGGCGGCAAGAATCACCGGGTGGACTCGCCCGTCCTCTCCCCGCTGGGGCGGGGACGCGAGAGCGATCTGCTTGACGCCGGCCGCCTGGGCCGGCACGACGTTCATCACGACACTGGAGGGGTACACCGCCTTGCCGCCCGGCACATACACCCCGACCCGGCGCACCGGTTGCCACCGCTGGTGAACGAGAGCTCCCGGGGCCAGCGTCGTGGTGGTCGGCGGCGGAACCTGCACGGCCGAGGCAGCCCTCACGCGGTCGATGGCCTGCTCGAGCGCCGCGCGAACCGCAGGATCGAGCTGCTCGAGAGCCTCGTCGAGGTGCGAGGCTGGAACACGGATGTCGTGACCGGTCACCCCGTCGAACTGTTCGGCCTGCTCGCGCAGCGCCGCCTCGCCGCGCGAGGCGACGTCATCGACGAGGCGCGCGGCGGTCGCGAGCGCCTCGGAACGGGCTGCGGTCGCGCGAGGGACGGCGGCGAGCAGCTCTGCGGGCGACAGGGATTGCCCGCGCAGATCAAGGGTGCGAAGCATCCATCTACGCTATCGCTCGCGCGAGGCGTGAAGCGCCCAGGGCATGCATCGCCCGAACGCAGTTCGGTCGCCGTACGGGGCGGAGCTACCCGAGGCACTGCGGGCCGAGGAGACCCTTGAGTTCGCCGTACAGGTCGGCAGTGACGCTCACCGGATGCGGTACCTCGAAGACCTTCGCCACGCCTGCCTTGTGGAGGCGCAGCGTCACCTCCGTGTCTCCCCGGTGACGGCGTAGGCAGTCGGCGAGATCGCCGATGACCGCTTCGGTGGCCCGCTGCTCGGGAATCACGAGCACGAGCGGTCCGGATTCGTCGACGGAGCCGAGGTCGGGTGAGAACGCCGCCTGCGCGTGAAGGTTCATGCCGTCGTCGCGCCGAGAGACGCGTCCGCGGACCACGAGGATCGAGTCGGCCTGCAGCATCGACTGGAACTCCGTGTAGGTCTTTCCCATGAACATGACGGTGATCTCGCCGTCGAAGTCCTCGACGGTGATCATGCCGTACGGATTGCCGCTGGACTTGGCGACGCGATGCTGCACACTCGTCACCAGGCCCGCAATGGTCACCTGATCGCCGTCAGCCAGGTCTTCGGAGGCCAGCAGGTCATGGATGTTGATCGACGCGTGTTTGGCGAGGGGCACCTCGAGGCCGGCGAGCGGATGGTCCGAGACGTAGAGCCCCAGCATTTCGCGTTCGAAAGCGAGCTTGTCTTTCTTCGTCCACTCGGGGCGATCGGGAACCTTGTTGACCTGTTGCGGTTCGTCCGCTCCCCACAGCGAATCGAAGTCGAACCCGACCTCGCCGTTGGCTTCGCGGCGCTTGTCGAGCACAGCCTGCTCGGTGGCATCCTCGTGGATCTCCAGCAGAGCGCGCCGGGTCGCACCGAGCGTGTCGAACGCGCCGGCCTTGATCAGCGACTCTACCGTTCGCTTGTTCGCTACCGAGACCGGCACCCGAGCGAGAAAGTCGTGGAACGACACGAAGGGCTCATCCACGCGCGACTGTACGATGGCCTCGACGACGTTAGCTCCGACGTTGCGCACGGCGCCGAGCCCGAAGCGGATGTCGTCACCGACTGCCGCGAAGTAGCGGATCGACTCGTTCACATCGGGGGGCAGCACCCGAATGCCCATCCGTCGGCACTCGTTGAGGTAGATCGCCATCTTGTCTTTCGAGTCGGCCACGCTCGTGAGGAGCGCTGCCATGTACTCCGCGGGATAGTGGGCCTTCAGGTAGGCGGTCCAGTACGACACGAGCCCGTAGGCGGCGGTGTGCGCCTTGTTGAAGGCGTAGTCGGCGAACGACTCGAGCACCTTCCACAGGGTCTGCTGCGCGGCATCCGAGAACCCGCGCTCGGTCATGCCGCCGAAGAAGACCTCTTTCTGCTTGTCGAGCTCGGACTTCTTCTTCTTGCCCATCGCGCGGCGCAGCAGGTCGGCCTGACCGAGTGTGTAGCCGGCGACCCGTTGGGCTACGGCCATCACCTGCTCCTGATAGACGATGAGCCCGTAGGTCGTGTCGAGGATGTCGGCGAGGGGCTCTTCGAGCTCTTTGTGAATCGGCTCGATCTCTTGCTGCTTGTTCTTGCGCAGGGCGTAGTTGATGTGCGAGTTCACGCCCATCGGACCCGGGCGGTACAGCGCGAGGACTGCCGAGATGTCCTCGAAGTTGTCGGGCTTCATGAGGCGAAGAAGGGACCGCATCGGACCGCCGTCGAGCTGGAACACCCCGAGGGTGTCGCCGCGGGCGAGCAACTCGTACGATGCCCGGTCGTCGAGGTCGAGCTCCTCGAGGACGAGGGGCTCACCGCGGTTGGCTTCGATGTTGTCGAGCGCATCGTTGATGATCGTGAGGTTGCGAAGCCCCAGGAAGTCCATCTTGATCAGGCCGAGCGACTCACACGACGGGTAGTCGAACTGCGTGACGATCTGGCCGTCCTGCTCACGGCGCATGATCGGGATGATGTCGATGAGCGGTTCGCTCGACATGATGACACCGGCTGCGTGCACACCCCACTGGCGCTTCAGGTTCTCGAGGCCCACCGCCGTGTCGAAGACCGTCTTGGCTTCCTGGTCGGTTTCGATGAGAGTGCGAAACTCCCCCGCCTCCTTGTAGCGGGGGTGATCCTTGTTGAACATGTCGGTCAGCGGCACGTCCTTGCCCATGACGGCCGGCGGCATGGCCTTGGTGAGGCGCTCGCCCATGCTGAAGGGGAATCCGAGCACGCGACCGGCATCCTTCAGGGCCTGCTTCGCCTTGATCGTGCCGTACGTCACGATCTGCGCCACCCGGTCGTCGCCGTACTTCTCGGTGACGTACTGGATGACTTCACCGCGGCGACGGTCATCGAAGTCGACATCGAAGTCGGGCATCGAGACGCGGTCGGGATTGAGGAACCGCTCGAAGATGAGGCCGTGCTGCAGGGGGTCGAGGTCGGTGATGCGCATGGCATAGGCAGCCATCGAACCCGCGCCCGATCCACGGCCCGGGCCGACGCGGATGCCGTTGCGCTTTGCCCAGTTGATGAAGTCGGCGACAACGAGGAAGTAGCCCGGGAACCCCATCTGCACGATGACGCCGACCTCGTATTCGGCCTGCTTGCGGACCTCGTCGGGGATCCCCGCCGGGTACCGCTCCTCGAGGCCGGCCTCGACCTCTTTGACGAACCAGCTCTCCTCGGTCTCGCCGTCGGGCACGGGGAAGCGGGGCATGTAGTTGGCGCTGGTGTTGAACTCGACCTCACAGCGCTCGGCGATCAGCAGCGTGTTGTCACAGGCGTCGGGATGCTGCCGAAAAATCTGGCGCATCTCGGCCGGCGTACGGATGTAGTAGCCGTCGCCGTCGAACTTGAACCGCTTCGGGTCATCCAGCGTCGAGCCCGACTGCACGCAGAGCAGGGCTGCATGACTGTTCGAGTCATGCTGGTGTGTGTAGTGCGAGTCGTTGGTCGCGAGGAGCGGAATATCGAGGTCTTTCGCGATCCGCAGCAGGTCGGTCATCACCCGACGCTCGATGTCGAGACCGTGATCCATGATCTCGGCGAAGTAGTTCTCTTTGCCGAAGATGTCTTGGAACTCCGCGGCGGCCGCGCGCGCCGCATCGTATTGGCCCAGGCGCAACCGGGTCTGCACCTCGCCGGAGGGGCATCCGGTGGTCGCGATCAGGCCCTTCGAGTAGGTCTCCAGAAGCTCCCGGTCCATGCGGGGCTTGAAGTAGTACCCCTCCATCGAGGCCTTCGATGAGAGTCGGAACAGATTGTGCATCCCGGCTGTCGTCTCCGACAGCAGCGTCATGTGGGTATACGCGCCCGAGCCCGAGACGTCGTCGTCGCTCTGCTCGGGTGACCCCCACCGCACCCGCGACTTCTCGGACCGGTGCGTGCCTGGCGTCACATACGCTTCGATGCCGATGATCGGCTTGATGCCGGCATCCTTCGCCGCCTTGTAGAACTCGAAGGCCGCAAAGGTGTTTCCGTGGTCGGTGACGGCGATCGCCGGCGACCCCTGGGCTGCAGCCTCCTGCACCATCGCGCCGATCCGGGCGGCTCCATCGAGCATCGAATACTCGCTGTGGACGTGCAGGTGGACGAAGGAGTCGGACGCCATGCCGAGAGTCTACGTTCGGGCTCGGACGCCGGCTCGCCTGGCCCGCCGAGGCGGCTACGGTTGCCGTGTGCCAACTCCCGACTTCATCCTTGAGCTGCGCCGATTCGTCGGCACCCGCCCGCTCCCCCTCGTCGGCGTCACCGCTGTCATCATCCGCGGCGGTGAGGTCCTGCTGGGCCGGCGCTCCGACAATCACGCCCTGACCCCGATCACCGGCATCGTCGATCCGGGCGAAGAGCCGGCGGATGCCGCGGTGCGGGAGGCTGCCGAAGAGGCCGGTGTCGTCATCCGTGCCGATCGGCTCGCGTGGGTGCATCAGGTCCCGAGGATCACCTACGCCAACGGGGACCAGAGCGACTACCTCGACCTCACTTTCCGGTGCACATGGATTTCGGGCGACCCGGTTCCCGTCGACGGCGAGATGACGGAGGTCGCCTGGTACCCGCTCGATGCCCTGGGCGACGTGGATGCCGACATGCGCGCTCGCATCGCTGCGGCAACGCCGGATCATGGCGAGGCTCGGTTCGTGACAGGCGGCAGCGACGCGCAGCCTCCCTCTGCCTGATTAAGTCCGGCTCGGCCGTCGACGCAGCGCCCTGACCGGTACCGACAATGGGCGGGTGGCCCTGCACCGACCCACCGTCGCCCTCGCCGTCTTCTGGATCGTCGGCGGGATCCTCGGCGCCATCGTCGCGTTCCTGCTGTACCTGGAGTACATCGGTCAGCTCACCGGCGCGGATGCGATCATCTCGTGTCAGTGGGGTGTGTTGGTCACGTGCGGCCCCAACCTGCTCTCCCCCGGCGGCAACATCCTCGGATTCAGCAACTCGATAGCGGGCATGGTGCTGTTCCTGGGCCCCGTCTACGCCGGCGTCAGCGAGCTGGCATCACCATCCGGCCTTCGTCGGTGGTACTGGCGGACGTACGGCATCTTCGTTGCCGGGGCGTTCGTTCTCGTGCACTACTTCGCATTCCAGAGCATCTTCGTCTACGGATCGTTGTGTCCCTGGTGCATGATCATCTGGCTCGTCACGATTCCGCTCTTCTGGTTCACCACAGGCTGGATGCTGCGCGACGGAGTGTGGACCGAAGCGCCTGCGGCGCGGCGCGTGGGAAGCGTGATCTTCTCGTGGGCGTTGCTTGCCACCGTGCTGGACTACGCGCTGATCGCGGTCACGGCCCAGCTGCGGCTCGATCTGCTCGGCAGCTTCTGAGGTCCTCGGAAGCTGCAGGGCTCAATCCAGCTCCTCGCCGCGGAGGATCGCGAGGGCATGAGCGAGATCAGGCGCATAGGGCGAGTCGAACGAGACCCACTCGCGGGTTGCGGGGTGCGCGAAGGCAAGCGTGCGCGCATGCAGCCATTGGCGGGTCAGGCCCAGCCGCTCTGAGATCGTGGGGTCGGCGCCGTAGAGCGGATCGCCGACGCACGGATGCCGGTGTGCTGCCATGTGGACACGGATCTGGTGGGTCCGCCCGGTCTCCAGGTGGATTTCCAACAGTGAGGCTCCGGGAAAGGCCTCGATGGTCTCGTAGTGAGTGATCGAGGGCTTGCCGTCGCGGGTGACCGCGAACTTCCAGGAGTGCGAGGGATGACGCCCGATGGGAGCGTCGATCGTACCGGCGAGCGGGTCGGGATGGCCCTGAACTACCGCGTGGTAGATCTTATCGACGGTGCGATCCTTGAACGCAGCCTTCAAGACGCCGTAGGCGTGCTCGGACTTGGCCACGACCATGAGTCCACTGGTGCCGACGTCCAGGCGGTGAACGACGCCCTGCCGCTCGGGTGCGCCGCTGGTCGCGATCTGGAACCCCGCAGCTGCGAGTGCGCCAAGCACCGTCGGGCCTTCCCACCCCACCGAGGGATGGGCTGCCACACCCGCCGGCTTGTCGACCACCACGATGTCGTCATCGTCGTACACGATGCCGAAACCGGGCACGACGACGGGGATGACTTCGGGCTCACGACGGTCGGTCCACTCGACCTCGATAACCGTTCCTGCCGTCAGGCGGTCGGACTTCCCGAGGATCCTTCCGCCTTCGCTGACTCCCCCGGCCTCGGCGACCTCGGCGGCGAAGGAGCGCGAGAATCCCAGCATCTTGGCCACACCCGCATCGACCCGGGCACCATCGAGCCCGTCCGGCACCGGCAACATCCGCGCCGGCACGTCAGCCGCCGTCTCGGGCGCGCCGGCCGTCGGGGACAGCACCTGCTCGCCAAGCGAAGCGGCTCACGAGTCGCGGCGGGATTCCTCGTCGGCGATCCGGTCGGCCTCTCGTGCGACAGCCTCCTGCTCGGCCTCTGTGAGCGGCGGGAGCCCGATCTCGTCACGGGGCACGCCCGCGTACGGGTCGGCGACGGGGAACTCCGAGTCGAACCCTCCGGCAACTCCGCCGCCGGGAGGAAATTCGTCTCCGGCGGCGCCGAGAATGGTCTCCTCCTCGGTGGGATCCGTCTCACGGTGATGGTGTCGCTTACCGTCCATCTGTACTCCTACGATCACGAGCAGTGCCACCCCGATCATCATCGACACGATGAAAATGTCGGCGATGTTGTAGATGGCGGGGCTCATCCAGAACCACATCCACGGTGTGTTGATGAAGTCTACGACGTGTCCCACGGGGAATCCGGGTTCACGGAACAGGCGGTCCGTGAGGTTTCCCAGCACCCCGCCCAGCAGAAGTCCCAGCACGATCGCCCACAGGCGTGACTGCACGCGGGTGGCCGCCAGCCACACGATCACCCCGGCAACCACTGCCAGGGCGATAGTGAAGATCCAGGTGTACCCCTCACCGAGCGAAAAAGCGGCACCGGGGTTCTTGACGAGGTAGAACTGCAAGAACTCACCCAGGACGGGAACCGACTCCTGCAGCGGGAGGTTGGTCAGCGCGAGGTACTTCGTGAACTGGTCGACGGCCAGCACCAGGATTGCGAGCAGCGCAATCGTGATGCCGGCCGCCGCGTGACGCAGAGGTGGCCGGGACGCCAAGAGCGTCCTCAGTTCGTGATGTTCGCGACCGACGCGCTGTCGGTCGAAGAGGAGTCGAGGTCCTTCAGGTGACCTTCGATGAAGTTGCGCAGCTGCGAGCGGTAGTCGCGCTCGAACTCACGCAGTTCGCCGATGCGGGCATCCAGTTCGGCCTTCTTGGCCTCCATGCGAGCGATCTCGTCGCGTCCGCGAGTCTCAGCGTCGGAGATGATCGAGGCAGCCTGAGCCTGGGCCTCGGCGATGAGCTGGTCGTGGCGCGCCTGGCCTTCGGCGACGTGCTCGTCGTGCAGACGCTGCGCGAGCTCGAGCAGGCCGGCGCTTGCCTGGGTCGGAAGCGGCGTGCTGGCCGGAGCAGCCGGGGCGGGAGCGGGGGCTGCCTCTTCGGCGGGCGCCTCTGCCGGTGCCGCGGGGGCCGCGGGCGCGCCGGACTCGAGTTCGGCGATGCGTGCCTTGAGCTCTTCGTTCTCGGCCAGGGCTTTACGCCACTCGACGACGATCTCGTCGAGGAAGTCATCGACCTCGTCGGGGTCGAACCCTTCCTTGAACCGGACGTGCTGGAACTGCTTGGTGACGACGTCATCCGGAGTCAGTGGCATTTCTTCCCTCTTTCGTTCGCCCGGCCGCTGGCCGATCGCGCCTTCCGGCACGCGGTTGTGGACGGTTGATAACAGCAAAGCATAGTCGTGGGTGGATTCATCCTGCGAAGGCGCGTGTCACCGACAGGAGGATGAAGCACGAGAGCATCGTGAGCGCGAACGCGAAGTCGATGGCGATGCTGCCGATTCGCAACGGGGGGATGAAACGACGGAGGAAACGGATCGGAGGGTCCGTCGCGGTGTACACACCTTCGGCGACAACGAGCATCGCGCCACGAGGACGCCACTCACGGTCGAAGACGGGGATCCACTCGAAGACGAGTCGGGCCAGCAGCACGAGAATGTAGATCAGGACTGCCGCGTTGAGGATTCCGGCAACGATCTGGATGACGTTCACGTATCAAGTCTGCGGGAAAGGAACCGCCTCCGGATCCGCTTGCGCCACGGCACCCTCACCCGACACCGCAACATTCTCGGGTGAGAGCAGGAAAACCTTGCTCGTCACGCGCTCGATGCGGCCGTACAGGCCAAGCGACAGGCCGCTCGCGAAGTCGATGAGACGACGCGCGTCGGCGTCGCTCATCTGCGAGAGGTTGATGATCACGGGAACGCCCTCGCGGAAGCTTTCGGCGATCACCTGCGCGTCGCGGTACTGCTTGGGGTGCACCGTGACGATCTCGTTGAGAGCGCCGACTGCGGGCTGACGAACCACCGCCGGACGGTGAATCGGCGTGACCGGGGCGGCCTTCTCGACGGATGCCGCGGCAGACTTGCGCGTGGGCGCAGGCGCTGGCGTCTCGTCGTAGACCTCTTCCTCGTCGGCGAGGCCCAGGTAGACCATGGTCTTCTTCAAGGGGTTCGACATCGCATCCTCCGTTTGCTCGTCTGCTCCGAGGTTAACCGCGCACAGGGCGCGGACCCGTGATTGCCGTGCCGATGCGCAGGTGTGTCGCGCCGGCGTGAATTGCAGCTTCGAAATCGCCGGTCATCCCGGCCGAGATCCAGGTGGCGTCCGGGAAGACACGGCGCACGGTGTGCGCGTGGCCGGCGAGCCGTTCGAAGGCTGCGGCAGGTTCTTCGCCCAGGGGGGCGACAGCCATGACTCCCCGGACCCTCAGTCCGAGACACCCGGCGGCGTGCTCGGCGAGCGCCGAAAGACTCTCCGGGGCGACTCCCCCGCGCCCGGGGTCGTCGGTGAGGTTCACCTGGATCAGGACGTCCAGGGGCACCTCGGCCTCGGCATCCAGCGCATCGGCGAGCTTCGGGCGGTCGAGCGAGTGGATGACCGAGGCCACGCGACGCACCGCCCGCGCCTTGTTGGTCTGCAGCTGACCGACGAAATGCCACCGCAGGTCGGACAGATCCCCGACCCCGACGACCTTCTCGAGTACTTCCTGAACCCGGTTCTCGCCGACGTCGCGCACGCCGAGGCCATAAAGCTCCTCGACCAGCGACGCCGGATGGAACTTCGTCACGACGATACGAGTGATGTCTTCAGGCGAACGCCCCGCTTGCCGCGCAGCAGCAGCGATACGATCGTCGATCGACGCCAGACGATCCGCGAGCTGCGCGTCCGACTCAGTCACAACTGCCGCCTCGAGCCGCGCACCCTCGCCGGCGCGGATGCGGTCACTTCAGGAAGTCGGGGATGTCGAGGTCGTCGTCCCCGAACGCCGAATCGAAGGCTGCATCCGAGATCGAGGGCACCGGAGCCAGTTGCTCAGGACGCTGCGGCTCGTCTTCGGAGTCTGCGGCTGCACGCTGCTCGACGGGCTCGCGACGGACCACCGGGGTGGCATCCGGACGCGCTTGCGGCTCGCCACCGTCGAACCCGGCGGCGATCACCGTGACGCGCACCTCGTCACCGAGCGTGTCGTCGATGACGGTACCGAAGATGATGTTCGCCTCAGGGTGGGCGGCTTCCTTCACCAGCTGGGCGGCGTCGTTGATCTCGAAGATGCCGAGGTTGGAGCCACCCTGAATCGACAGCAGCACACCGTGCGCACCCTCGATGGATGCCTCCAGCAGCGGCGACTCGACAGCAAGCTCTGCAGCCTTGATCGCCCGGTCCGCACCGCGTGCCGAGCCGATTCCCATGAGCGCTGAGCCCGCCCCCTGCATGACGGATTTCACGTCGGCGAAGTCGAGGTTGATGAGTCCGGGCGTCGTGATGAGGTCGGTGATGCCCTGGACACCGGCCAGCAGCACCTGGTCCGCGGTGGCGAAAGCCTCGATCATCGAGATCCCGCGGTCGCTGATCTCCAGCAGCCGGTCGTTGGGCACCACGATGAGGGTGTCGACCTCTTCTTTCAGGCGCGCCACTCCCGACTCGGCCTGGCTCTGGCGGCGGCGACCTTCGAACGAGAACGGCTTGGTCACCACACCGATCGTGAGCGCGCCGATCGACTTCGCGATCTTTGCGACGACGGGCGCACCGCCCGTACCGGTGCCGCCACCCTCACCGGCGGTGACGAACACCATGTCGGCGCCGCGGAGCGCCTCTTCGATCTCTTCGGTGTGGTCCTCTGCGGCGCGGCGACCCACCTCGGGGTCGGCGCCGGCACCCAGCCCTCGGGTGAGTTCGCGCCCGACGTCGAGCTTGACGTCGGCGTCGCTCATCAGCAATGCCTGGGCGTCAGTGTTGACGGCGATGAACTCGACCCCGCGCAGGCCGAGCTCGATCATCCGGTTGACGGCGTTGACGCCTCCGCCGCCGACGCCGACCACCTTGATGACTGCAAGGTAGTTCTGGTTCTGGCTCATGCCGACTCCTGTGCTCGTGTCCTGCAACCTTCAACCTCAACTGGAGGTATAAAGTATTGCCGGGTATGTATTTCCTAGACACGAAGCTAAGCGTCGACTCCCCCGATTCCGCGCGCTTGCGGGGGCGTGTCGCACATCCCGTTCTTTCGTGCACCCGCTCGGCCCGGTGGGCTCAGCGGATCACTGGATGACGACGGCTGACGGCGACGAGACGTCGTAACGCGAGACCGTGTCCGGCGGGCGCGATTGCATCGCCGCAGCCAGCGCCACCGACTTGTTCGAGGACTCGTCAGCGTTGCCCCAGACGATCTCGGTGCCGGTTCCACCGAGGGTGAGGGTCACGTCGTTGGGGGTCGTCGCCGACGCCGCGGTCACCTGCGACATGATCGTGTCGGGAAGCGACCGCAGCACGTGCCCGACCGCCTCGAATGCTTCGGATGCCGTTCCACCGGTGATCTCCAGCACGGGTCTGCCGGGAGCCGGGGTCTGTGTCGTCGAGAGCGCGACGCCGGCGGCATCCACGAGGGTGAACCCGGCAGGTGAGGCGATGACCCCGATCGGGGTGCGTTCGACGACGCGCACGATCAGATCATGCGGAGGCCGGGCCTCGACGGTGTACGACTCGACGAGCGGGAACGCGACCAGCGCCGCTTTGATGGCGCTCTCGTCCACAAGTGGCAGTGGCGTGCCCAGCTGTGACGACAACGCGTCGGATACCGCTGCGGTGTCCAGCTGCTCAGCGCCCGCTACCGTGATCGTCTCGACAGCGAACAGCGGGCTGTACGCCGCCCCGACGCTGCCGAGCGCTACGAGCACGACTGCCGCGATGGACCCGAGCCAGATCGCGCGACGGCGACGGGCCCTGACGGTGAACCGCCGCACCTCGGACTTGAGCGCGCGCCGCCGCGCACGCGCAGCGCGCCACACCTCGCGCATACCCACCGGCGACGAACCGTCAGAGCCGGGCGCAGCTGCATCTTCCGCGAGCGGCTCGGTTGCTCCGGCCTCGTCTGCGCCGAGCGCCCAGGTCGGAACGCCGGGAAGGACGGAGGCGGCATCCCGAGCGCTCGAGCCGGTGCCGGCATCGGTCGGGAGGGGCCAGACCGGTGCGGGAGCGGTGATTCCGGTGAGGTCGATCGGCTCCGTCGGGGCGTTCTCGACGGGAACCGATGCCGATTCAGCCCACCGGTCCGTGGGGGCAGCTCCGCGTTGCTCGGGTGAGACGCCCCGTCTGCCGTCTCCGCCGGATGGGGTGCGCAACGAGGATTCGTCGTCAGCGCCCGACGGGGCCCCGGAGGGCGGGAGCGGAGTCGGCCGGCGCACCGCTACTCCGCCGGTGCGCCCTGCTGGCCGAGCGCGGCGAGCACGTCGGGAATGATGAGGTAGACGTTTCCACAGCCGAGAGTGATGATGTAGTCCCCGTCCCGCGCGATCGATGCCGTGTAGGCAGCTGCGGCCGCCCAGTCCGGCTCGAAGTGGACGCGTTCGGCATCCGTGAACCTGCTCGACACGAGTTCGCCGGTGACCCCCGGGATCGGGTCCTCGCGCGCGCCGTACACATCGAGCACGACGGTGTGGTCAGCGTGGCTCTCGAGCACCTCGGCGAATTCCGCGGCCATGTGTTGCGTCCGGGAGTAGGTGTGCGGCTGGTGCAGCGCGATGATGCGTCCATCGCCGACGACGGTGCGGGCCGCGGCCAGGGCTGCGGCGACCTCCGTCGGATGATGTGCGTAGTCGTCGTAGACTCTGACGCCGCGCACGATCCCGTGGAGTTCGAAGCGACGCACCGTTCCGGCGAACGACTCGACGGCCTTCACGGCATCGGAAAAGGCATGCCCCAGGGTCAGGAGCACAGCCACGGCCCCGGCCGCGTTGACCGCGTTGTGCTCTCCGGGAATCGCCAGCGCGGCCGAGACCGTTTGCCCCGCGTGGGTGAGCTCGAACGACACAGGCCCGTCGGTGCGGATGCCGTGCACGCGCACATCGGCATCTTCCGCCTTTCCGAAGGTCATGACGCGCGGGTGGGTGAGGTGAGGAAGGATCCGACGCGCGCCCTCGTCGTCCGACGACAGGACGACGGCCTCGCGCGCCTTGTTCGCAAAGCTCGCGAACGCGGCATCGAAGGCTTCCCGGCTGCCCCAGTGGTCCAGGTGGTCGGGGTCGATGTTCGTGATCAGCGCGACAGCCGTGTCGTAGAGAAGGAACGTGCCGTCGGACTCGTCTGCTTCGATGACGAACAGATCGTCAGCACCGGTGCCGCCGGAGACACCGAGATCGGCAATGACTCCCCCGTTGACGAAACTCGGGTCGGCACCGAGCGCACGCAGCGCCGTGACGATCATCCCCGTCGAGGTCGTCTTGCCGTGCGCTCCCGCAACCGAGACCAGCGGGCGGCGGCCGATCAGCCAGTAGAGCGCTTGAGAGCGATGGATGACGGGCAGTCCCCGTTCCTTCGCCGTGACGAACTCAGGGTTTTCGGGCCAGATCGCCCCGGTGTGGATGACAGTGTCGGCACCCTGCAAATGCGCGGCGTCGTGCCCGACGTGGACACGCGCTCCTCGGGCAGCGAGGGCCTGGAGTGCCGCACTGTCGGCGCGGTCGGATCCCGAGACGCGGATGCCGCGATCCAGGAACATGCCCGCCAGGCCCGACATCCCCGAGCCGCCGATACCGATGAAGTGCGCTGCCTCGATGGTCTCGGGGATCGGGAGGCTGAGGTCGGGTCTGATCATGACCCGACAATCCTAGGTCGGCGTCGCTGAGGAACTCCTTCGGCACGCGGCCTATCGCAGGCTCACCGTATCGATATTCCATGATCGGGAATATGCTCGGGGTCATGGCTACCGCGCGACCTGACACGACCTTCTGGATTCTGACGGCGCTCGCGAACGGACCGCAGCACGGCTACGGCATCCTCCGGAGCGCGTTCGAGGCATCCGGCGGCGCGGCGTCCCTCAAGACCGCGACCCTCTATGCGACGCTCGATCGCCTGACCGCGAGCGGCGCTGTCGAGGAGTCGGGCGAACAGATCGTGGATGGGCGCGCGCGCCGCTACTTTCGCCTGACATCCCAGGGCGTTGCGCTGCTCGAGAGCGAAACCGCCGAGCTCGAGCAGCGGGTCGCCGCCGCCCGCCGGGCGCTGGGCACCGCAGCGGGCGGCGGTGCGAGACCGCGCCCCGCTCATCCGCGGAGCGCGCTGGCATGAGTCTCGACCGAGACCGCTTCGAGCGCCTCGTCCGCTGGTACCCGCGCTGGTGGCGCGACGCGAATGCCGCGGTATTCGTGGGCACAGCTATGGATGCCGCCGAAGCGGGCGGGCTGAGCGCGCCATCGCGCGGTGAACGAATGGCAGCAGCGCTGGCGGGCCTGGGCACCCGCCTCGACGCCACCACCGCGCGCGTGGCCGGCGTTGCCGCGCTGGCCGTGTCAGCTCTCGTTGCGGCAGCTGGCCAGCTCGGGCTCACCTACGCTGCCCCCTGGCTGTTCACGACGATTCTCGTGACTCAGGTCGGGCTGGTCCCGGCTCTGTGGTGGACGGTAGCCCTCGCCAGTGCCCGGCATCGTCTTCATCTCGATCCGATCCGCACGCTGGTCGCGCTCGGCATTTCCATGATCGCGACAACGGGCGCCGCGCTCGCCTTCACGGCCTGGAGCGTCGGGTTCGATGAGGCGGACGCCGGCGACCCTCGCTCCCTCTTCTCGGCCCTGTTCCCCGCCTTCATCGCACTCGGATCGACAGCAGCCGCATGTGCAGTGGTCGTGGCGGTCAGCGACCGGCTCGCGCGTCGCCGCGGGATGCGGGTCCTGATCGTCGGGACGAGCATCATCGGGGCCGCGCTGTCGCTTCCCCTCGCGGCCGTCATGCTCATGTCACCGATCACGACATTCCTCGTCTCTGCCGCGGCGGTCGTGATCGTCGCCCTCGTCTGGCCCGGGCACCGGGAGCGCAGCAGTGCGACAGCCTCTGCTGTCGACTCGCATGCGGGCCGGGTCGGACGGCGACGCGCTGCGCGTGCGCTTGCCGTTGCCGCCATCATTACGTCGCTGCTGTCGATCACCTTCGCGGTGACAGGGTCTCTGTACACGAGCCTCGACGGCACCGAAGCGATGCTCGTCGGCATGCGCGCGTCAGCCGGATGCGGCATCCTGGTGATCCTCGCGCTCGCCCTCCGCGCGCCGCGGCGGACCGCGACGCAGCAAAGAGCAGTGTGGGGGGCCACAACGCTGGGTGCGCTCACGCTTGTGCTCGTCGTGACCGGATGGGGAACCATGCTCCCGTCTGGCAACCCTCGCCCGATAGGCGCCGTCGTCTGGCTTCTTCCGGCTGCCGCGATCGTCTGGCTCGTGTGGGCCGCCTCGTGGCGAAACCGATCCCTCGCCCTGGCGGTCAGCCTCATCGTCGCGGTGGCGTTGCCGATCATGGGGCAGATCCTTGCGGCTGTTCTCGGCATCCTGACGCCGATCGTCGCGATCGTGTTGGTATGCCTGCGAGTGAGCGCACCGGTGCCGCAGCACATGCAGGTCGAGCTGGCTTGAACCTCATGGAACTGTATCGACACATTGCGACAATATTGATACAAAAGAGACATGTCTTTCGAGTTCGGCATGGTCTGGTTCACCGCCGCGATCTTGTGCGCGCTCGCCCTGGTGCCGATCATCTACCTGATCAGAAGCCGACGGCACGACCTGAGCGCGCAACAAGCCGCGCGATACGAGCGAGTCGTGAAGCTACCGTTCGGAACCGGCGAGAACTACCTGCGTCAGCCCTGGCGGCGTGTTCTGGCCCCCATAGCCCTCGGAACTGCGTCTGTGGGCGTGGCCGCTGTCCTCGCGTGGCGTTTGGTGCAGCCCAGCCGCATCGCGACCGAAACCGTGCTGTGGTGCGCCGGGCTTCTTGTCTTCGCGATCATCGTTTTCGTCGTGATGCGCGTGATGGAGCGGATCGTGCTATCCCAGCCGCAGGTCGCCAGCGATGACCTCCAGCTGGCGTGGGACGACCTGTTCCGCGCGGACGCGCTGTGGTCCCTGCGCAGCGCCGCAACAATGGCCGCAGCACTACCGCTGGGAATCGCTGCGGGAACGCTCACCCTGACCCCGATTGCCGCCACACCCCCGGAGTTGTCGACGCTGATGAGCCCATGGACTCCGGTGTTGATCGCCGCAGCGCAGGTGACGTACTCGCTGCGGCTCGGGAAGATGGCCGCGTCACGATATCCGGCCGCGTTGCGCCCGCAAAGTCGGCGATTCGCGAGCACGTCGGTCGAGCTTGCCCGGGGAGAAGGCGCATGATCGTCATCGACCCCGCCTCGCCCACACCTCCGTTCGAGCAGCTGCGCGCGCAGTACGTTGCGGCGATAGCGAGCGGTGAGCTGCCGCCAGGCTCTCGGCTGCCGACAGTGCGCCGACTCGCCGGCGACCTTGGACTTGCGCCGGGCACGGTGGCTCGGGCCTACCGGGAGCTCGAGACCACGGGCCTCATTGAAACGCGCGGCCGTTACGGCACGTTCGTGTCCGTCGACGAGAACGCCGCGCTCGGCCAGATTCAGCGAGCTGCCGCAGCCTTCGCCGAGCAGGTCCGTGGCCTGCGCGTCGACACCGATCAGGCCATCGCGGCCGTGATCGCAGCGCTGAAGACCACCGAACCGACGAACTCCCCGCCTGAGGTGGCAACCGTGCGCGCCGACGGTTAGGCGAGGGCCTCGTCGATCATCGCGATGAGATTCTCGGTGCCGGTGCGGATGCCGATCTCCGCGGCTTTCTCGGCCATACCCGCCCGCTCGTCGGCATCCGTCAGCAGGGGCAGGATGCGGTCCCGGACCGTCCCCGGGGTGAAATCCGCATCGGGGATCAGGATCGCAGCGCCATGCGCCACTGCGGAGGCAGCGTTCAGCGCCTGCTCCCCGTTGCCCACGGCATAGGGCACGTAGACGGCGGGGATTCCGAGCGCGCTGATCTCGCTCACCGTGGCAGCCCCCGACCTCGAGACGATGAAGTCGCACGCCGCGAAAGCGAGGTCCATGCGGTCGACGTAGCGACGGAGGGCGTATCCCGGCTCCCCCGGGTCCTCGAGATCGGAGCGATCACCGGTGACGTGGAGCAGCTGCCACCCGGCATCCAGCACGTCGCGCCACGAGCCTGCGATCGCGGTGTTCAGCCGCAGCGCTCCCAGCGACCCGCCGAAGACCAACAGGGTCGGCGCTTCCGGACTCAGGTCGAAGTGAGCAGCAGCCTCGGCGCGACGCGCCGCACGATCGAGGTCCTCGATCTCGCGGCGCAGGGGCATCCCGACCAACCGGGCCCGGGGAAGCGGCGTGCCCTCGAAAGCGACACCGACACCAGCGGCTCGGCGGGCACCGAGGCGGTTGGCAAGTCCCGGCCGGGCGTTGGCCTCGTGGACGACGAACGGAATGCCGGCGCGCCGGGCTGCAACGTACGCGGGGGCCGACGCGTAGCCACCGAACCCGACGACGACATCCACCTCGTGTGTCGCAATGTGTGCCCGCACCTGGGCCACCGCGCGGCGGAACCGGCTCGGAAACGCTGCGGCAGCACGATCGGGTCGCCGTGGAAACGGCACCTTGTCGACGACAAGAAGCTCGTAGCCCCGCTGCGGTACCAGCCGCGACTCCAGCCCCTCCGCGGTCCCGAGGACGCGCACATCGGCACCCGTGCCCCGAGCGCGCAGCCCATCAGCAACGGCCAACAGGGGGTTCACATGCCCGGCGGTCCCGCCGCCGGCCAGCAAGTAGGTCGTCACCGTCCGACCCTATCTCGCCCCGCCGAATAGCTGCGGGCGGCGACCTCAGCGGCGAGCGGCCGACCGGGGCGCCGGCCTCGCGGTCACCGGAATCGTCCGGGCGAACGCCAGCAGAACCCCGGTCGCAACGAGCACCGACACCAGCGACGTGCCACCCTGAGACATGAACGGTAAGGGGACACCGAGCGGCGGGAACAGCCGCAGCACGACGCCGATGTTGATGAGCGCCTGACCGACGATCCATACGGTGATCGCGCCGGCAACGATCCGCACGAAGGTGTCGTCGGTCTTGCGGATGATGTGGAAAGCGCCGATCGCGTAGATCGCGAACAGCCCGAGCACGACGATCGCGCCGATGAGGCCGAGCTCTTCACCGACGATGGCGAAGATGTAGTCGCTGGATGCCGCGGGCAGCCACTCGTACTTCTCTTTCGAGTTCCCAAGTCCGAGGCCGAAAATGCCGCCGCCGGCCAGTCCCCAGATACCGTGCAGCGGCTGGTAGCAGGTGCTGAGGTAATCGGCGGTGCAGTCGGTGTTGAAGACGCTGAGGATGCGCTCCATGCGGTTCGGGCTCGTGACCGCCAGCGCCGCGACTGCCACGATCGCCAGCAACAGCGGGATGACGAACACCCGCAGCTTCACACCGGAGAAGAAAAGGGCGCCGAGGGCGAGCAGGAACAGCACCATCGCCGTTCCGAGATCGTGCCCGGCCAGAACCGTCGCGATCACGGCGGCGGCCACCGGCACCACCGGGATGAAGACGTGCCGCCAGTCGCCGAGCAGCGTGCGCTTTCGGTAGAGGATGAAGCCGAGCCAGAGGGCCAGCGCGAGTTTCAGAAACTCCGAGGGCTGAGCCTGAATGCCAGCGATGAGGATCCAGTTTCGGTTTCCGCCATCCTCGACGCCGAGGGGCGTGAACACGAGGAGCTGGAAGGCGGTGGTGACGATCAGCGCGGGCCACGCGATCCGCTTCCAGAAGCTCACTGGCAGTCGGCTCGCGATGAACATGAGCGGCAGGCCGATCGCGGCGAACACCGCCTGCTTGATGACCGCATCGTACGGAGCCTGACCCGCCGCGGTCGCCGTTGCGCTGGTGGCCGAGAGCACCATCACGAGACCGAAGATCGTCAGCAGGACTGCCGTGGATGAGATGAGCAGAAACTCACCGGCAACCGGGCGGAACAGCGATCCGAGAGAGACGCGGGCAGCAAGCCCGCGCTTGGGCGTCGGCTCGTCAGGCTCCTGCGGGAGCGGACGGATCGGCGTCGGTGTCGCCATGTTCGCCCCTTCCCACTCGCTGCCTGACCGCCGCAGCGAACTTCTCACCGCGATCCGCGTAGGAGGCGAACTGGTCGAAGGATGCCGCGGCCGGTGCGAGGAGGACGACATCCCCCTCGGCCACGAGTCCGATCGCCAGGTCTACGACCTGCGCCATGACGTCCCCAGTCTCATCGGCAATGACCTCGTGCAGCGGAACGTCGGGCGCGTGTCGCTCGAACGCCGCCCGAACGGCATCGCGCTGGTCACCGATCACGATCGCTGCCTTTGCCAGACGCCCCCGCGTCGAGACGAGCGTGGTGATGTCGACGCCCTTGAGCAGTCCCCCCACGATCCAGATCGATCCGGGGTAGGCGGCAAGCGAGGATGCCGCAGCGTGCGGGTTGGTCGCCTTCGAGTCATCCACCCACGTGACACCGGCGACTGTCGCAACGATCTCCATCCGGTGGGGGTCCAGCCGGAACTCGCGCAGTGCAGTGGCTATGGCCTCGGGCGGTACGTCGAGCGAACGGGCCAGCGCACTGGCAGCAAGGATGTTGGCAACGACGTGTGGGGCCGCGAGGCCGAGCTCTCGAAGCTCGTCGATCGTCGTGAGTTCGAGAGCGCTGGTGCGCCGCTCGACAAGGAACGCGCGGTCCACGACGATGCCGTCGACCACGCCGAGGTCGCTCGGACCGGGAACGCCGAGGTCGAACCCGATCGCTCGCGCTCCCTCGATGACATCGGCTTCTTCGACCATCTCGCGCGTCGCGAGGTCGGCCTTGTTGTAGACGCAGGCGACGCGGGTGTGGTTGTACACCTGCGCCTTCGCGTCGCGATACGCCTCGAAGGATCCATGCCATTCGAGGTGGTCGTCGGCGAGGTTCAGACAGACCGCAGCGTGCGGCGAAACCGGTTCCGGCGAGGACTGCAGGCTGAGGTACCAGAGCTGGTGGCTGGACAGTTCCACGACGAGGACGTCGAAGCCCGACGGATCACGGACGGCATCCAGGATCGGCGTGCCGATGTTTCCGCACGGGACTGCCCGCAGACCCCCTGCCACCATCATCGTGGCGGCAAGGCCCGTGGTTGTCGTCTTTCCGTTGGTGCCGGTGATCAGCACCCAGTCGGCGGGAGCGCCGCCGGGGCGGACTACCTTGTCGCGCACGCGCCACGCGAGCTCGATGTCTCCCCACAGCGGGATGCCGCTTTCGAGCGTCCAGCGCACGAGCGGGTGCGTCGGGCTGAAGCCGGGCGAGGCGATCACGACCTCGGGAGCGAAGTCCACGAGCTCGGCGGGCGGCGTGCTGAGCGACCCCATCGATGACCGCACCCCGATGACGGGTAGCAGGCGCTCATAGGCCGGGTCGGCGGATTCGGCGAGAACGAGAACCTCCGCGCCGAGTTCTGCCAGCGTGTCGGCCACCGAGAAGCCGGTCACCGAGAGGCCGAAGACGGCAACCCGCAGGCCGCGCCAGTCGGCGTGCCAGCTGGTCAGTCCATCCAGCCGGGAGGATTCACCGGTCATGTGCGCGCGAGCCATTCAACGTAGAAGAAGCCGACGCCGGTGACTGCCAGTCCCGCGGCGATGATCCACATCCTGATGACGATGTTGGTCTCCGACCACCCGCGCATCTCGAGATGGTGGTGGAAGGGGCTCATGAGGAACAGACGTTTGCCGCGGGTGAGCTTGAAATAGATCCGCTGCAGGATGACCGAACCCGATCCGATGATGAACGCCCCGGCGGTGAGGACCGTGAGGATCTCGGTGTGAGAGAGGATCGAGACCGCGGCGATCACGCCACCGATCGCCATCGACCCGACGTCCCCCATGAACACCTGAGCCTTCGGCGCATTCCACCATAGGAACCCGACCAGAGAGGCAGCGAAGGTCGCCGCGATGATCGTCAGGTCGAGCGGGTCCCTCGTCTGGTAGCAGGCCTGCTGGTAGGCGGCCACGAGGTCTGCGCCGTCGCAGCGCTGCTGGAACTGCCAGAACGTCGTCAGGCTCATCGCTCCGATCGTGAACACACCCACACCGGTGGCCAGGCCGTCGAGGCCGTCGGTGACGTTCGTGCTGTTGGACCAGGCGACGCCGATGAAACTGATCCAGGCGATGTAGAGCAGGATGCCGATCGCAACCGGCAACGCCAGGAAGTTCAGCACCGAGATGTCGCGGAAGACCGAAACGTAGGCCGTCGCGGGGGTCTGGCCCTGGGCATCCGGGAACTGAAGTGCGACGAGCGCCCACGGCACGATGACGATCACCTGACCGACGATCTTGCGCCAACCCGACAGACCGAGGCTTCGCTGGCTGCGCAGCTTCATGTAGTCGTCGATGAAGCCGACGAGCGCGAAGCCCACCATCATCCAGAGCACGAGGAAACCCGAGATCGTGGGCGGGTTGCCGCCGGCGTAGGTTCCGATCAGGTACGCGATCGTCGTCCCCCCGACGAAGATGACGCCACCCATCGTGGGTGTACCGCGCTTGAGTTCGTGCTGAGGGTTGTTTCCCGCGTCGGGGGTACGGATGACCTGGCCCCATCCCCACCGGCGGAACAAGCGCAGGAAGACGGGTGTGAGAAAGAGCGAGAACGACAGGGCGATCGCCGACGCCATCAGGAGGGATCTCACGAGAAGGATTCTCCCAGACGGTCGCCGAGGTGCCGGAGGCCCGCGGAGTTGGACGATTTCACGAGCACCCGATCACCCTCACGCAGCTCGGACATCAGGTAGTCGTACGCTTCGTCAGCTGTCTCGAAGAAGACTGCCTCGCCATCCCACGACCCCTCGCTGATCGCCGAGAGGTAAAGCCGGCGCGCAGCAGAGCCGATGACGACGATCCGTTGGATGCGCAGCCGCACCGCGAGAAGACCGACGCGGTCGTGCTCCTCCCCCGCGTACTCGCCGAGTTCGCTCATCGCGCCGAGAACGGCGACAGTGCGCTGATCGGGCGCAGTGATCTGCGCGAGAGTGCGAAGCGCTGCGGCCATGGAGTCCGGACTCGCGTTGTAAGCATCGTTGATGATGCGCACGCGCTCCGAGCCCATCGGCTGCATCCGCCACCGCTCTGCCAACTCCATCGCCTGGAGCCGCTCGATGCAGGCTTCGGGACGGATGCCGAGACTTGTCGCCGCAGCAATCGCGGCCAGCGCATTCATGACGTGGTGCTCGCCGAGCACGCGCAGAACGACCGGAAACTCGTCGCCGTCGATGACGGCACGGAATCGCGTTCCCTCGGGCGTGACCTCCACGTCCTCGGCCCGCACATCCGCTGCCGAGCCTCGCCCGAACCAACGGACTGTCGCGCCGCGTTCGGTGGCGATACCGGCCATCGCTGCCACGCGCGGGTCATCCGCGTTCAGCACTGCCACGCCCCCGGGCCGGACGGCGTGGATCAGCTGCGACTTCTCGACGAAGGTCGACTCGATGCCGCCGAACCCGCCGGCGTGCGCCATCCCGACCATGAGGACGACCCCGATGTCGGGGTGGACGAGACCGGCAAGACGCGCGATCTCTCCCGGTGCACTGGCGCCGAACTCGCTGACGAGATAGCGGGTTCGTTCGGTGATCCGGAGCATCGTCAGCGGCGCACCGACTTCGTTGTTGAAGGATGCCTGCGGCGCTACGGTCTCATCCTCGGCCTCGAGGATGCGCGCCATCATGTTCTTCGTCGTCGTCTTGCCGTTCGAGCCGGTGATCCCGACGATCCGAAGGGCACCGCGTGCCCGCACCTCGCCCACAACGAAGCGGGCGAGGTCTGCCAGGGCATGCACAGCCCCCGGCACCACGATCTGGGTGATGGCGGCATCCAGCGGTCGCTCGACGATGGCGAGCACCGCACCCCGCTCGATCGCGGCGGCAACGAAGTCGTGGCCGTCAGCGTGCTCGCCCGGTTTGGCGACGAAGATGTCGCCGGGGCCGATCAGTCGAGAGTCGGTGTCGACGGTGCCCGAAACCACCGTGTCAGCGGAGTCGGCGCCGCGGAGGACGAGGGTTCCGCCGAGGACATCGGCGATTCGGGACAGAGTCAGACTGATCATGCGCAGGAGGCGTGCCGTCGAGATCAGCCGAATGTCGGGAGATCGGGTGAGGCGGAGTTCGAAGGCATGATTCGGTAGGTCTTGAGCACCTGGGTCATCGCCTCGCGGAACGCCGGAGCGTTGGCACTAGACGACTTTATCGTGGTCGGCTCATCGAGTGTCACCACGACGACGTACTGGGGATCGTCGGCGGGGGCGAAGCCCGCGATCGTCGTGAAGTACGAACCGACCTTGTACGTCCCCGCGCCCGGATCGACCTTCTCAGCGGTTCCGGTCTTGAGCGCGATCCGGTATCCGGCGATGCCGACCTTCTCAGAGACCGACCCCTTCGTGGCGACGTTCTCGAGCATGTCGGTCACCTGGCGGGCGGCCTCGGGACTGATCACCTGCGTGGGCTCGCCGTTCTCGGGGGTGGTCACGGTGCCATCAGCAGCAGTGCACGACTCCACCAGCCGAAGCGGCAGCTTCAGGCCGCCGTTTGCGATCGCCTGGTAGGCGTTCGCCAGCTCCGGAACCGTGGTCGTCAAACCCTGGCCGTAGGAGGTGTTGTACTTCGTCTGGTTGTCCCACTGGCCGGGGTCGCGAACGAGGCCGTTCGCTTCTCCAAGGAAGTCGACGTCAGTGCCCTGCCCGATCCCGAATCTCGTGAGGTAGTCGTAGCGAGCCTGGTCGCTCATCATCCCGGCGAACGTGGAGATACCGACGTTCGACGAGTTCACGAGCACACCGTTGAGCGTGTAGTCGTAGTCCGGGTGGGGAAGATCGTCACGAACGCTCGCACCGTTGTCGAAGGTCTGGCGGAAGGGCACGCGGACCACCGAGAAGGGGTTCGCGGTACCTGAGTCGACGAGCATCGCTGCCGAGAGCGCCTTGAACGTCGAGCCCGGCTCGAAGGTGTTGCGGAAGATCCGGCTTGCGCGATCGGACTCGTCAACGACTGTCGGAGCGTTGGGGTCGACGGTCGGGTACTCGGCTGCCGCACGGATCGCACCGGTCTTGACCTCGACGACGAAGATCGAGCCGTTCAGCGCCCCGGTGTTCTGCGTCTGCTCGGCGATCAGTTGCTGCAGATACCACTGCAGGTCACGGTTGATCGTCAGTTGCAGCGTCCCCCCGTCGATGGCGGGTATCTCGGTCATCGTCCCGGGGATGATGACGCCGTCACCGCCGCGCTGATACCGAATCTCGCCGTCGGTCGAGGCGAGGCATCCGTTCTGGGAGGACTCCAGCCCAGCGAGCGCCGTGCCATCGGACCCCACAAAGCCGACGAGGTTACCGCCGACCGCGCCGTCGGGGTACGTGCGCGCCGGGTGCGGGAACATCGCGAGGTACGGGATCTTCATATCCGCGAGTTCCCGGTACTGCGCCGTCGTGAGGCCCCGCGTGAGCATCGCGTATCGACTGTCGGGGTTCTCCGCGAGGGCGGCAGCGACGATCGCCTGAATCTCTTCGGCGCTCTGACCCGTGACGGCGCCGATCTCAGCTGAGATCGTCTCCCACGGAACCTTGACGTCCTCGCCGTCGATCTCACGGTCGATCGGGCCGACGAGTTTCGGATCGAGCTGCGCGTCGTAGAGCACGATGCTGCCGGCAAGGGTCGCGCCGTTCTCGTCGACGATCGCACCGCGGGTTCCGTATGTCTCCTGCGAGCTCGACAGCCCCAGTTCCAGGGACTGCTCGATGTGCTCCTTGGCATTGACGACCTGGATGTCGACAAGACGGATGACGAAAGCACCGATGACTGCCAGAACAACGAACATGGCGACGACGGTGCGGCGCCGTGGGCTTCGTGTGCTGCGTCCGGTCATCGTGTCGTGGGGGTCGGCAGGCCGTCGGTGAGCGCGGGCGGGATAACCGATTGACCGGTCTCGTCCGTGACCTCGACGGGAGTTCCTTCGATGGTCGCGGCGGGGTCGGTGACCAGTGGCGTCTGGGTGATGAGGGCGTTTGCCACTGCTCCCCTTCCGACGGCGTCGATCGATGACTGCCACCCTGCGGCCTGCGAGGCTCCCACCAGCGCTCCGTCCGAGAGACGGAGGAAGGTAGGCGCTTCGCTGATGACCATACCGAGGGCCGACGCGTTTGCCGCGAGGTACTGCGGCGAGCTGAGACCTGCAACCTCGTCGTAGAGGATCTGCCGGTCCCAGGTGAGCTGTCGCTGCTGCGAGGTGAGGGCCGAGATCGCGTACGTGTCTTGCGTCGTGAGGATCGACACCACCATCTGGGCCGCGACGATCGCCGCGGCTCCGAGGACCGCGACGATCCCGTAGGCGAGGCGCGGACGGCGCCGCGCTGCGGTCTGCTCCACCGGACGCAGCCGCGGGGCTTGTGTCTCGACCGGGCGAGCACTCGGGGCGAACTCATCAAGGGCTGCCAGCAGATCCGCGCTCATGCGGCATCCTTCACTCGTTCGGCCGCGCGCAGCCGCACGGGCGTGGCACGGGGATTGCGTAGCTTCTCGTCGTCGGAGGCCATTTCGGCGCCCTTGACGATGAGACGGAACTGCGGGGCGTGCTCGGGGAGTTCCACGGGTAGGCCCGCGGGGGCTGTCGAGCGGACCGCCTGGGCGAGGACGCGCTTGACGAGGCGGTCCTCGAGGGACTGATAAGACATGACGACGAGGCGGCCACCGACTGTCAACGCGTCAAGCGCGGCGGGAAGTGCCGTCTCGAGGGCCGCAAGCTCCGCATTCACCTCGATGCGCAGGGCTTGAAACACCCGCTTGGCGGGATGACCGGCGTTCTTGAGGGCAGCGGGAGTCGCGGCCTGCAGGATGTCGACGAGCTGAGCAGACCGCTCGATGGGCTGTTCGGTTCGCGCCTGGATGATGGCTCGGGCATACCGTCCGGCGAGCTTCTCTTCGCCGTATCGCTCGAAGATCCGGCGCAGGTCTCCCTCGCCGTACGTCGCGAGGACGGTCGCGGCTGTCACTCCCCCGGACTGGTCCATCCGCATGTCCAGCGGCGCATCCTGGGCGTAGGCGAAACCGCGGTCCGCGACATCCAGCTGCAGCGACGAGACACCGAGATCGAACAGGATGCCGTCCACGCGCGTGAATCCGGAGCGTTCGATCGCCCCGGCGATGCCGTCGTAGACGGTGTGCACCGGGATCAGGCGGTCACCGAACCGGGCGAGACGCTCGGAGGCGATGCGCAGGGCGTCGGTGTCGCGGTCGAGCCCGATCACCGTCAGCGCGGGAAACCGCTCCAGCAGCGCCTCGGTGTGCCCGCCCATTCCGAGCGTCGCATCCACCACGACGGGGTTCTCGCCGCCGAGCGCGGGAGTCAGCAACTCGATGCAGCGCTCGAGGAGGACGGGGGTATGGATGTCGCGCAGGTCCATGATGTCGGGCCGGACCACTGGGCTCTGATCCCCACCCGCTGAAGACCTGGCGCCGGGGAAGTGCGTCAGGGCCCCGCAGATGGGCATCACAACCGAGGGTCAGAACAGGCCAGGGATCACCTCCTGCTCCATCTCTGAGTAGGTGGCTTCGTTTCCTTCGAGGTAGTCGTTCCAGGCCCGCGCATCCCAGATCTCGGCGTGAGCGCCCACACCCGTGACGACGAGCTCGCGCTCGAGCCCGGCGTAGGCGCGCAGTGGCGGCGGGATGGTGATGCGGTTCTGGCTGTCGGGAGTCTCAGCGCTGGCGCCCGAGAGGAACATGCGCAGAAAGTCACGTGCCTGCTTGTTGGTCAGCGGCGCCTCGCGTATGCGGTCGTGGACTCGCTCGAACTCCTCAGCCGAGAAGACGTAGAGGCATCGCTCCTGCCCGCGCGTCACGACGATGCCGGCGCCGAGATCGTCACGGAACTTGGACGGCAAGATGACGCGTCCTTTGTCGTCCAGCTTCGGAGTGTGAGTCCCCAGCAGCATCCCGCGTCACCCCCCTTCGTCCGGCCCCTCCAGGTTGCTCGCCACTTTACTCCACTTCCCTCCACTTTGTCACCACATTCACGTCATAGTGCTCCCCCGGCGCGTCCAGGCGCGCCAAAGGAAGCGAAAGCTGACACCGGAAGGCGCTGTCGACCGGATGCCGAACCCGGCGGTTAACGACGAAACGCCGACCCGGAGGTCGGCGTTCGGTGGCCCGTCAGAGGGCGGTGGAGCGGTGTGGAGTCAAGCGGTGGAGCGCAGTGGAGGGCTCAGCCTCGATCGGTCAACGACCTTCCTGGCGGCGGTCCCAGCGCTCGTTCATACGGTCCATGAAGCTAGCGTTCGTGCGGGCCGTCGCTTGACGCTGATCAGCGCGCGGGGGTTCTGCGCTTGTGCGCTTGGCTGGCGTAACGGCGACGATCACTCCGGCGATCATCGCGAGGAACCCGAGAACACCCACGATGATCAGCTGCATTGCGACACCGACGATGAGGGCACCGATGCCCGCGAGCACGAGGATCGTGCCGTACACGACATTGCGATACGAGAGACCACCACCGCTGGACGCCGAAACGACATCGGCGTCATTGCGCATGAGATGGCGCTCCATCTCGTCGAGCAGACGCTGCTCCTGTTCGGAGAGTGGCATGAGATCCCCCTCGGGCTGGATCGGTGGCACGATTCTACGCGCGCCGTCGATTACTAGGCTAGGCCCGTGTCAGTAGGTAGTGATCCGGTCGCGGCAGTTTCTCAGCGAGTCGAGGACTTCTTGGCAGCACGGGAGGCCGAGGTCGAGCTCTTCGGCGATGAGGCGATCCTCCTCCACGGCGCCGCCGCCGAGTCCGTTCGCGGCGGAAAGCGGCTGCGCGCCCGCTTCTGCTTTGCCGGGTGGCGCGCTGTTCGCGAGCACTCCAGCGAAGCTGTAGCGCCGACCGAGGACGTGCTCGCGGTAGCGGCTGCACTGGAGGTCTTCCACGCCGCCGCCCTCGTGCACGACGACATCGTCGACAACTCCGACACGCGGCGCGGCCGTCCCTCCGCTCATCGCGCCCTCGAAGCCGCCCACCGCGCCCGCGGCTGGGTCGGCGACCCCGCACGCTTCGGCCGTTCGGGGGCCCTCCTCCTCGGCGATCTTCTGGTCGCGTGGAGCGATGATCTCCTCGAAGAGGGCCTCGCCGTGGCCACTCCGGCACACGCCGCTGCCGGTCGCCGCGAGTTCGCGCTGATGCGCAGCGAGGTGACGATCGGGCAGTTCCTCGATGTCGCCGAGGAATCGGCCTATGTGACAGAGGCTGACGACCGCCACGCCGAGCGCGCGCTGCGGATCGCATCCCTGAAGTCAGCGAGATACAGCATCCAGCAGCCGCTCGTCATCGGCGCGGCGATCGCGGGAGCGGACGCCGCACAGCAGGGGGCTCTGGTCGCGTTCGGGCACCCGGTCGGTATGGCCTTCCAGTTGCGCGATGACGTGCTGGGTGTCTTCGGCGACGCCGAAGCGACCGGCAAGCCGTCGGGCGACGATCTGCGCGAAGGCAAGCGCACGGTTCTCGTCGCGTACGCGCGGGAGGCGCTCCCCACGGGATCGCGCCGGCTGTTCGACGAGATGCTCGGCGATCCATCTCTCGAACCCGACCAGATCGCGGCGATGCAGCAGACGATCCGTGACACCGGCGCGCTGGAGCGGGTCGAAGACCTCATCCTCGACTACACCCGTACCGCCGAGCGTGCGCTGTCGGGCGCGCCGCTCGGCAACCGATCCGTGAGCGAACTGCGGGAGCTTGCTCGCGCAGCCACCGTGCGCACAACCTGAGCGCGCCGCCCGCCTGACTCCCGGGCGAGCATCTACTTCCTTAGGCGAGCGTCTGGGCCACCCGCCGGACCTCGCTCTTACGTCCCGCCCGGAGCGCCTCGATGGGCGCCACGCCGATCGTGTCATCGGGCGCGAGCATCCAGTCGATCGCTTCGTCGTCGGTGAACCCGGCGTCGTGAAGCACAATGATCGTGCCCCGCAACGACGGCAACGGGTGACCGTCCACGATGAAGACGGCGGGCACCGCGAAGGCGCCGTGGCGCTTGGAGCCGATCAGCTGTGACTCGTCCAGAAGTCGACGCACGCGGCCCAGCGGTTCGCCGAGAACCTCGACGAGTTCGGGCATCGTGAGCCAAGCGGTTTCGGTTGCAGGAGATGGGTTGGTCACGACAGCCATGATCTCACCACGGGCAGCGTCGCGACCGCGCTGCGACCAATCGACGCGCGATACTGCTCATCCGCTTCTGTGAGCCGCTCCCAGGTGGGGCCGCTCCTGCTCCGTAGACTCGGTGCGTGAGCACCAGCGCGCAAACCGATCCGTTGATCGGCCGTCTCGTCGACGGCCGATACCGGGTGCGCGCCCGGATCGCGCGGGGCGGCATGGCCACCGTCTACGTTGCGACGGACCTGCGCCTCGAGCGCCGTGTAGCGCTGAAGGTCATGCACGGCCACCTGAGCGATGACACTGTTTTTCAGAGCCGGTTCATCCAGGAAGCCCGTGCGGCAGCACGGCTCGCAGACCCCCACGTTGTGAACGTCTTCGATCAGGGCAGCGACGGCGAGATCGCGTATCTCGTGATGGAGTACCTCCCCGGCATCACGCTGCGCGAACTACTTCGCGAAGAGAAGCGACTGACGGTGCCGCAGACGATCTCGATCATGGATGCCGTACTCTCAGGTCTTGCCGCGGCCCATCGCGCCGGCATCATCCATCGCGACGTCAAGCCCGAGAACGTGCTGCTGGCAGAAGACGGCCGCATCAAGATCGGGGACTTCGGGCTGGCCCGGGCAACCAGCGCGAACACGGCGACCGGCGCACAGCTGATGGGGACGATCGCCTACCTTGCCCCCGAGTTGGTCACCCGGGGCACCGCGGATGCCCGCAGCGACATCTACAGCCTCGGGATCATGCTCTACGAAATGCTGACCGGTGAGCAACCGTATCGCGGTGAACAGCCGATGCAGATCGCGTTCCAGCACGCGACCGACTCGGTCCCCCGCCCGAGCGTCAAGAACCCCGGCGTTCCTGAGCAGCTCGATGAACTCGTGCTGTGGTCGACCGAGAAGAAGCCCGACGATCGACCCGCTGACGCGATGGAGATGCTGCAGCGGCTGCGGGAGATCGAGCGAAACCTCGGCATCTCACCGCAGGTCGTCACGGCGGCGACCTCCGGGATGATCGACCGCGAGGATCCAACCGAGCTGACGAAGGTTCTTCCCGCCACCACCGGCGCGACTGCTGTGCATTCCGAGGTCGACAATGCGGCGCGCCTGCGGCGCTCGGCGAACCGCCAGGGCGCGCGCACCGCCTGGATCGTCACTGTCGTGATCCTCCTCGCCGCCCTGGCCGCCGGAGTCGGGTGGTGGTTCGGCTCGGGCCCCGGCTCCCAGGTCTCCGTCCCTGCCGTCGCGGGACTGGACTACGAGGGCGCAGCTGCTGCCATCGAGGCCCAGAACCTCGTTCCGGAGCAGGCGGGTGAGAACAGTCTCGAGGTCGAACAGGGTGTCGTCATCCGTACCGATCCCCCGGCGGGCGACCGCGTCGACAAGGAGTCGACGGTTCGGATCTTCGTGTCGCTGGGCCCGGCTCAGCACGACATCCCCTCGGTGGCAGGGCAGTCAGCGGCCGATGCGCGCGCGACACTCACCGGTTATCAGCTCATCGTCACGGAACCCGACGCCGAGCTCTTCTCCGATGCCCCAGCCGGCACCGTCGTCGCGGTCTCTCTCACGCCGCGCCTGCAGAGCGATCCGGTGAACTGCACGGACGGGTGCACGGCGTTCGAGGGCGATACCGTCACGCTGACTGTCTCGCTCGGTCCCGTGCCCGACGTCCGGGGTATGTCGGTGGAAGCCGCTACCCAAACGCTCGAATCCGCGGGTCTGAGTGTGTCGGGCGAGAACATCGAGCAGTACGACAACGACGTCGCCGCCGGTGAGGTCATCGGCATCGCCGAGCGCCAGGATGGCGGACAATGGCGCCCGGGTGACACGGTGACCCTTGTCGTGTCCAAGGGTGTTCAGCCGGTAGAGGTGCCCGCGGTCATCGGTCTGTCGGTGCGCGACGCGGTCACCGTGCTCGAGGATGCCGGGTTCCAGGCCGAGACGGCGCTGCCGGAGGGCAGCCTCTGGGACGTGTTCCGCGTCAATGAGATCGACCCGAAGGCGGGAACCTTCCACGTGCCCGGCACCGTCATCACCATCACCGATATCGGGATCGGTGGCGGTAACGGCGGGGGCAATGGCGGCGGGAACGACTGACCCGCCCGGCGCTCAGCGCTTCTCGAGCTCCTCGGCGACGAGGAAGGCGAGCTCCAGCGACTGCATGTGGTTCAGTCGCGGGTCGCACAGCGACTCGTAGCGCGTTGCCAGACCCGCTTCGTCGATCATCTCGGATCCACCGAGGCACTCGGTGACGTCATCTCCAGTCAGTTCGACGTGGATGCCGCCCGGGTGCGTACCGACGGCCCGGTGGGCTTCGAAGAACCCGCGCACCTCGTCGACCACATCGTCGAAGCGACGGGTCTTGTAGCCCGTCTGCGACGTGATGCCGTTGCCATGCATAGGGTCGGTGACCCACAGCGGGGTCGCGCCCGAGTCCTTGATGGCTTCGAGCAGCGGAGGCAGCGCGTCGCGGATCTTGCCGGCGCCCATGCGGGTGATGAAGGTCAGACGGCCCGGCTCGCGCTCCGGATCCAACTTGTCGATGAGGGCCAGCGCGGTCTCGGGAGTCGTGGTCGGGCCGAGCTTGACCCCAATGGGGTTGCGGATGCGCGAGAAGTAGTCGACGTGCGCACCGTCGAGTTCGCGGGTGCGCTCCCCGATCCACAGGAAGTGGCTCGACGTGTTGTACGGCGTTCCGGTGCGGGAGTCGATCCGGGTCATCGGGCGCTCGTAGTCCATGAGCAGGCCCTCGTGCCCGGTGTAGAACTCGACGCGTCGCAGTTCGTCGAAGTCGGCGCCCGCGGCTTCCATGAACTTGATGGCGCGGTCGATCTCGGTCGCCAGGCGCTCGTAGCGCTGGTTCGCGGGGTTCTGCGCGAAGCCCTTGTTCCAGCTGTGCACCTCACGCAGGTCGGCGAACCCACCCTGCGTGAACGCACGGATGAGGTTCAGCGTCGATGCTGCAGTGTGGTACGCCTTCAGCATCCGTGCCGGGTCCGCTCGCCGCGAAGCTTCGGTGAAGTCGTAGCCGTTGACGATGTCGCCGCGGTACGCGGGAAGGGTGACGTCTCCGCGGGTTTCGGTGTCCGACGAGCGGGGCTTGGCGAACTGCCCGGCCATGCGTCCCATCTTGACGACAGGCATCGAGGCGCCGTAGGTCAAGACGACTGCCATCTGCAGCACGGTCTTGATGCGGTTGCGGATCTGCTCGGCAGTCGCACCCGCGAAGGTCTCGGCGCAGTCTCCGCCCTGCAGCAGGAACGCCTGCCCGGCGGCGGCGCGCCCGAGCTTCTCGCGAAGGATGTCGACCTCGCCGGCGAAGACGAGCGGCGGGAGTGTCGCGAGCTCAGCCGATATCTCGGCGGCGGCCTCCGGCGCATACCACGACGGCTGCTGCTTAATCGGGAGCGTGCGCCAGTGGTCGAGCGGGTCGGTCTTGAGGAGCATCCGCTCAGTCTATCGGGGCGGGAACTGCCTCAGAGCGCGGCGGGGCGGCCCGGTTCTTGACCGTCGACGCGTACACGTCGTCGTACTTCTGTTCCCCCAGCCGCTGCAACGCGACCATGATCTCGTCGGTGATGGAGCGGAGGATGTAGCGGTCCCCCTCCATCCCGTGGAAGCGGGAGAAATCGAGGGGTTCGCCGATGACGACGCCGACGCGCACGACGTTGGGGACCCGCTGCCCGATGGGCATCATGGTGTCGGTGTCGACCATGACGCACGGCACGACGGGGACGCGGGCTTCCAGGGCCATCCGGGCGATGCCGGTGCGCCCGCGGTAGAGCTGCCCGTCGGGACTGCGTGTGCCCTCCGGGTAGATGCCCAAGAGGTCGCCGCGACCCAGGACCTGGAGCCCGGTGTTGAGGGATGCCTCGGAGGCCTTGCCGCCGGAACGGTCGATGGGAAGCTGCCCGGTGGCCTTGAAGAACACGCGCGTCGCCCACCCCCGAATCCCCTTGCCGGTGAAGTAGTCGCTCTTGGCGAGAAACGTCACGGGGCGGTCGATCATGAGGGGAAGGAAGATCGAGTCCGCGAACGAGAGGTGGTTGCTCGCGAGGATCGCAGCGCCGGTCTTGGGGATGTTGCGCCGTCCCACGATCCAGGGGCGGAAGATCGCCTTCACGATGGGGCCGATGACCACGTACTTCATGAGCCAGTAGAACACCGCTCGCACGCTCCTTTCCCCGTCGCAGATGCCTCTGAAGTCTAGTCACGACGGACATCGCTCTCAGCCCGCTCGCCCTCCACTGCTGGCAACACGATCGGAGCTGGAACGTGGTGTCATCCCGACTGGGATCGAGTCTCATCCGGTAGGATTGGCCGTCAACCGATCCGCTTTTCACCGGTACCGAAGGAGTTGCCGTGGTCCAGTTCGAGACACCCGCGGTCGTGGCCCCCGATCCGCAGGCCAACATCACCGATCTGCTCGTGGAGCGGGTGAAGAAGACGCCGCAACTCGCGCTCTTCGCCGTGCCCGAGGGCACCGGCTGGCGAGACATCACCGCATCCGACTTCCTGAACCAGGTGGTGGCGCTGGCCAAGGGTCTCGTCGCAGCCGGCATCGAGCCGGGCGACAAGGTGGGTTTCATCGCGCGAACGACCTACGAGTGGACGCTCGTCGACTTCGCGATCTTCTTCGCCGGCGCCGTCATGGTCCCGATCTACGAGACCAGCTCCCCCACCCAGATCGCGTGGAACCTCTCCGATTCGGGAGCGGTGGCCTGCATCTGCGAGTCGGCCGATCATGAGGACCGGGTGCAGGAAGTGCTCGCCGAGCTCCCGAACGTCCGCTCGACGTGGGCGATGCACAAGGGCGACCTCGACGCGCTCGTCGAGAAGGGCGCCGCCGTCACGGATGACGAGATCGAACGGCGTCGCTCCCTCGCCGTGGGCGCCGACATCGCAACGCTCATCTACACGTCGGGGTCGACCGGTCGCCCGAAGGGCTGCGTCCTGACGCACAGCAACTTCGTCGAGCTCTCCCGCAATTCCGCGGAGGCACTGAACGAGGTCGTGGCCAAGCCGGGCGCATCGATGCTCCTGTTCATCACGACAGCCCACGTGTTCGCGCGGTTCATCTCGATCCTCAACGTCCACGCGGGCGTGAAGACCGGGCACCAGCCCGACACCAAGCAGCTTCTCCCCGCGCTCGGATCCTTCAAGCCGAGCTACCTCCTGGCCGTTCCCCGGGTGTTCGAGAAGGTCTACAACTCGGCGGAGCAGAAGGCGGAGGCCGGCGGAAAGGGCAAGATCTTCCGCGCGGCCGCGCACACCGCGATCGAGCACTCGAAGTACGTGCAGGAGGGACGCAAGGTCCCGTTCATGATGGGCGTGAAGTTCCGCCTGTTCGACAAGCTCGTGTATTCGAAGCTCCGCGAGGCGATGGGCGGGCGCGTCGAGTACGCCGTGTCGGGATCCGCGCCGCTGGGTGAGCGCCTCGGCCACTTCTTCCACGGCCTCGGCGTCGACATCCTCGAGGGGTACGGCCTGACCGAGACGACCGCGCCCGCGACCGTCAACCTCCCGGGCAAGTCCCGGATCGGGACTGTCGGCCCTGTGCTTCCCGGCGTCGGCGTACGCATCGCGGAGGATGGCGAGATCGAGGTTCGCGGCATCGTCGTCTTCAAGGAGTACTGGCGCAACCCCGAGGCGACAGCCGCCGCCTTCGATGGCGAGTGGTTCAAGACGGGGGACATCGGCGCCTTCGACAAGGACGGGTTCCTCCGGATCACCGGCCGGAAGAAGGAGATCATCGTCACAGCTGGCGGCAAGAACGTCGCACCCGCCGCGCTCGAAGACCCGATCCGCGCCAACCCCATCGTCGGACAGGTCGTTGTCGTCGGCGACCAGAAGCCGTTCATCTCGGCCCTGGTCACTCTGGACCCCGAGATGCTGCCGACGTGGCTGGCCAACAACGGTCTGCCCGGTGACATGTCCCTCGACGATGCCGCATCCCACGACGCAGTCCGCGCCGAAGTGCAGAAGGCCATCGACGGGGCCAACGCGTCCGTCTCTCGCGCCGAGTCGATCCGCAAGTTCGTGATCCTGCCGACCGAATGGACTGAGGCGAGCGGCCACCTCACCCCCAAGATGAGCATCAAGCGCAACGTGATCATGGCCGACTTCAGCGACCAGATCGAAGAGCTCTACTCGGTACCGGTCTCGACGTCGAACCTGTCGCTGTCGTAACCGACGCCGCCTGAGCGGATCAGAACCAGTCGGACTCGCGGACCTCGCGCATCGCTTGCTTGCGACGCGCGGGGTCCAGCCGGTCCAGGTAAAGAGTCCCGTCGAGGTGATCGGTCTCGTGCTGAAGCGCCTGCGCCATGAGCCCTTCCCCCTCAAGCACGACGGGGTTGCCGTCGAGATCGATGCCGTGCACAACAGCGTGGGGATAGCGCAGGGTGTCATGCCACAGGCCCGGCACCGACAGGCATCCTTCACCCACGAGCTCGGGCTCCCCCGACACCGAGACGAGCACGGGGTTGAGGACATACCCGATCTCGCCGTCCACGTTGTAGCTGAACGCGCGAACGCCGACCCCGATCTGGGGGGCTGCCACTCCCGCGCGCCCCGGCAGGGCGACGGTGTCGAGCAGGTCGGCGACCAGGGCCTTCGTGCCCTCGTCGATCTGCTCGATCGGAGCGCTCGGGGACTTCAGGACAGGGTCACCGAACACACGGATGGGACGAACTGCCATTCGAGCCTCAGACCGTCGCCGGAACGCGCAGCGACTCGACGACCGCTGCTGCCAGCTGGCGGGCAGCTTCCCGGGTCGCGGGGTGGATCTCGTGGAAGCCGATCGCCGCACCCGAGGCGATGTGGGAGTCGTACGGCATCCGAATGACCGAGCGGACGCGCGTGCGGAAGTGAGCCTCGACCTCGTCTGCGCGAACCAACGGTGAGCCAGGACGCGTCGTGTTGAGAACGACGACGGCGTTTCGAACCCGATCGCCGTATCCGTTGGTCTCGAGCCACGTCAAGGTCTCGGATGCCAGGCGTGCTTCGTCGATGCTGAGGCCTGCGACCACGACCAGTGAGTCGGCACGTTCCAGGGTTGCCGACATCACGGAGTGCACGATGCCGGTTCCCGTGTCGGTGAGGACCACCGAGTAGTAGTGCGCCGCGACCTCGGCAGCGGCGCGGTAGTCATCATCGCCGAAGGCCTCGGAGACACGCGGGTCGGCATCCGAGGCGAGCACATCAAGTCGCGTCTCGTCGCGGGCGACGATCGTCGAGAGGTCGTTGTAGCCGACGACCTCGTCTTTGATCCGCACGAGATCGCGGATCGTCTTGCCGCTGGTGCGGGCGATCCGCTCGGCGAGCGTGCCACGGTCGGGGTTCGCGTCGACAGCGACGACGCGGTCATCGCGGGCGTCGGCCAGCGCCATCCCGAGCAGCGTCGTGACGGTGGTCTTGCCGACACCGCCCTTGCGGCTGAGAACCGGCACGAAGCGTGCTCCCCCGGGAAGCGGCGCCGCAATGCGCCGGCTCAGCTCCTTGCGCTCACGCGCCTTCTTGCTGTCGCCGAGGTTGATCAGAGTGCCGGATGCCCGGTACAGCGCACTTTGCCAGAAACCCTCGGGCTCCACCTTCGCGACGTGATGCGGATCGAGCAGGCGGTCGGCGGTGAGCACGTCGGCACCCTCCCGGCTGACCTCGAGCTCACCCAGTCGCTTCGAGGCGAGCGTCACATCGAAGGCCACCGGTGAGGGCTCGACGGCACGGACCGGCTGCGCCACGGGAACAGCGACGCGCTCGGCGGGCGCTGTGGGCTCGTCTTCGCGGTCTGCCACGGCATCCTCCCGGGCCTCTTCCACGGCATCCTCGATGTCAGCGTCGTGGGTGTCGGTGTCGTTTGCATGCGTGTCGTATGCGTGCGTGTCGTTTGCGTGCGTGTCGTAGACGTGGGTCGCGTGCTCTGCGTCCACCGGGGTCTCGTCGACGTCATCGATGATCTCGGCTTCTGCCGTGTCGGTGTGCAGGGGCATGCCGTAGTCGGCCGCGATGTGCGCCGGACCGGAAGTTTCGTCGAAGTCCTCGTCGATCGAGTCGTCGTCATCGGCGGGCACCGGAAGGGTCACGTCGACCTGCGCCGTCGACCCGCCGAGGAAGATCCCAGAGGTGTCCACGCGCTCCTCGTCGAGGATGCCGTGCTCTTCGGTCTCCGCTCGTTCCGGGTCCGATCGATCTGCCACGTGCTCTCCCTGCCGTCGTTGTGGCGCGATGCGCCGCCCCTCAGGCTATCCGGCGGGTCGCACGACGAGCAAAAGATCTCCGGCGTCGACCTGCTGCGGGGACCCGATCACGAGCCGTTCGACGACACCGTCGACCGGCGACGTGATGGCGGCTTCCATCTTCATCGCCTCGATCGAGGCAACCGGCTGACCCGCGGAAACCCGATCGCCTTCGGCGGTCTTCAGTGTGACGACGCCCGCGAACGGTGCAGCCACCTGGCCGGGCTTCGAGGTGTCGGCCTTCTCGGCCTGGCGCACCTCGACAGAGATGCTGCGGTCTCTCACGAAGACGGGGCGCAGCTGACCGTTGAGCGTGGTCATGACGGTCCGCATGCCCTTCTCATCGGCTTCGCCGATCGCTTCGAGCCCGACGAACAGCTGTACACCGCGCTCGATCTCGACGACGTGTTCGGCGCCGTGTTCGAGTCCATAGAGATAGTCGACGGTGTCGAGCACGCTGACATCGCCGAACGTGTCCCGGACACGCTCGAACTCTTTGGTCGGCGCCGGGAACAGCAGCCGGTTGAGGGTCGCGCGACGCTCGACGGACGACCCGGCGAGCTTCTCGGCATCCTCTGCCTGCAACGGTGCCGAGCCGACGTGATGCTCGCGCCCCTGCAGGACCTTCGAGCGGAAGGGTTCGGGCCAGCCACCGGGCAGATCGCCGAGTTCCCCGGCCATGAAGCCGACTACCGAGTCCGGGATGTCGTAGCGCTCGGGGTTTGCCGCGAAGTCGGCGGGGTCGGCCTTCACCGCAGCCAGGTGCAGCGCCAGGTCTCCCACGACCTTCGAGGACGGGGTGACCTTGGGGACGCGCCCGAGGATGTCGTTGGCCGCCGCATACAGGTCCTCGATGAGCTCGAAGTCCTCGGCAAGTCCCAGGGCGATCGCCTGCTGGCGAAGGTTCGACAGCTGGCCGCCCGGGATCTCATGCCGGTAGACCCGGCCGGTGGGGCCGGGAAGACCGGACTCGAAGGGGCGGTACAGGTGACGCACAGCCTCCCAGTACGGTTCCAGATCGGATGCCGCTGCCAGGTCGATTCCGGTGTCCCGGTCGGTGTTGGCAAGGGCCGCCACGAGCGCCGAAAGCGAGGGCTGACTCGTCGTGCCGGCCATCGGTGCGGCAGCGACATCGACGGCGTCAGCACCGGCCGCGGATGCCGCCAGCAGCGTCGCCAGCTGCCCACCAGCGGTGTCGTGGGTGTGGACGTGCACGGGCAGGTCGAAGCGGTCGCGCAGCGCCGCGACGAGCCGGGATGCCGCTGCGGGCCGCAACAGACCTGCCATGTCCTTGATGGCGAGGATGTGCGCGCCGGAGGCGACGATCTGATCGGCGAGTCGCAGGTAGTAGTCGAGGGTGTAGAGGTCCTCGCCGGGGCTGAGCAGGTCGCCGGTGTAGCACATGGCGACCTCCGCGACGGCGGTGCCGGTGGCCAGCACGCTGTCGATCGCAGGACGCATCTGGGAGACGTCGTTGAGCGCGTCGAAGATGCGGAAGATGTCGACGCCGCTAGCTGCGGCCTCGGCGACGAAGGCATCGGTGACCTCCGTCGGGTACGGGGTGTATCCCACCGTGTTGCGCCCGCGCAGCAGCATCTGGATCGCGACGTTCGGCAGGGCTTCCCGAAGGCGGTCCAGCCGCTCCCACGGGTCTTCACCGAGGAAGCGCAGCGCCACGTCGTAGGTGGCCCCGCCCCACGCTTCGACCGAGAGCAGCTCGGGCGTAAGCCGAGCGACGTAGGGCGCTACAGCGACCAGATCCTTCGTGCGCACGCGCGTGGCAAGCAACGACTGGTGCGCATCGCGGAAGGTCGTCTCGGTGACGGCGAGCGGAGTCTGTTCGCGCAGCGCGCGGGCGAATCCTTCCGGGCCAAGCTGGAGCAGACGCTGGCGCGAGCCCGCGGGCGGCTCCTGGGTCAGATCGGCGGCGGGAAGCTTGAGAGCGGGGGTGACCGTCAGCGGGTTGTCGCCGTTGGGGCGGTTGACGGTGACGTCGACCAACCAGTTCAGCATCTTCGAGCCGCGGTCCTTGGACTCCCGCCCGCGCAGCAGCTCGGGCCGCTCGTCGATGAACGCCGTCGACAGGTCGCCGACGAGGAAAGCCGGGTCTTCGAGCACAGCCTGCAGGAATGGGATGTTGGTCGAGACCCCGCGGATGCGGAACTCGGCAAGCGCACGCCTGGCCCGCAGCACGGCGGCGCCGAAGTCGCGCCCGCGGCAGGTGAGTTTTGCGAGCATCGAGTCGAAGTGCGGGCTGATCTGGGATCCTGCCGCGGTCGTGCCCCCATCGAGCCGGATGCCGGCACCGCCCGGCGACCGGTAGGTCGTGATCTTGCCGGTGTCGGGACGGAACCCCTGAGTGGGATCTTCGGTCGTGATGCGGCACTGCAGTGCGGCACCTCGAAGTCGGATGTTCTCCTGCTGAAGTCCCAGCTCCTCGAGGCTCGCACCCGCGGCGATCAGCATCTGCGACTGGACGAGGTCGACATCCGTGACCTCTTCGGTGACGGTGTGCTCGACCTGGATGCGGGGGTTCATCTCGATGAACACGACCTCGCCGGTGCGGGGGCCCGCGGTTTCGAGGAGGAATTCGACGGTGCCCGCGTTCTCGTAGCCGATCGACTCGGCAAATGCCACGGCGTAGCGGTGCAGGTCATCGCGAACCGTCGGGTCGAGGTTCGGCGCCGGCGCGATCTCGATCACCTTCTGGTGGCGACGCTGCACCGAGCAGTCACGCTCGAACAGGTGAACGGTGTGGCCGGCGCTGTCGGCGAGGATCTGCACCTCGACGTGCCGCGGGCGCTGCACTGCCTGCTCGAGGAACACTCGCGGGTCACCGAACGCGCTGCCCGCCTCGCGCATCGCCTCGGCAAGAGCCGGCGGCAGCTCATCCGCGGTCTCGACCCGGCGCATGCCGCGCCCGCCACCGCCGGCGACCGCCTTGACGAAGATGGGGAAGCCGATCTCGGCAGACTGCGCCACGAGCGCGTCGACATCGTCCGAAGCATCCGTCGACCGCAGCACCGGCACCCCGGCACCCACGGCGTGCTGCTTGGCCGTGACCTTGTTGCCAGCCATCTCGAGGACCGCGGCGGGGGGCCCGATGAAGGTGATGCCGGCTGCTGCAGCTTTCTCGGCCAGTTCCGGGTTCTCGGAGAGGAAGCCGTAGCCCGGGTAGATGGCGTCGGCGCCGCTCTCTCGGGCGACGCGGATGATCTCGTCGACATCCAGGTAGGCGCGCACCGGATGCCCCGGCTCGCCGATCTGGTAGGCCTCGTCGGCCTTCAGCCGGTGCAACGAGTAGCGATCCTCGTAGGGATAGACAGCCACGGTGCGGGCCCCGAGTTCGAAGGCCGCTCGGAAGGCTCGGATCGCAATCTCGCCGCGGTTTGCTACCAGGATCTTGCGGAACATCACACCTCGCTGTTGGTGACGGGGCCTGCCTGAGTGTGCACCCAGCCTAGGGGACGGTAACGTAGAGCCTCGTGCACGTACTGTCGGTGAGCTCGCTCAAGGGTGGTGTCGGCAAGACCACTGTCACGCTGGGGCTTGCCTCCGCCGCCTTCGCCCGAGGTGTCCGCACCCTCGTGGTCGATCTCGACCCTCAGTCGGATGTCTCCACCGGCATGGACATCCAGGTGGCCGGCAAGCTCAACGTCGCCGACGTCCTGGCCAACCCGAAAGAGAAGGTCGTGCGCCAGGCGATCACCGCCAGCGGCTGGGCGAAGGTCCACCCCGGCACGATCGACGTCATGATCGGGTCGCCCTCGGCGATCAACTTCGATGGCCCGCATCCGAGCGTCCGCGACGTGTGGAAGCTCGAGGAGGCACTGGCGACCATCGAGGCCGACTACGACCTGGTCCTCATCGACTGTGCTCCCTCCCTCAACGCACTGACGCGAACGGCGTGGGCAGCGAGCGACCGCGTGATCGTCATCACCGAGCCGGGCCTGTTCTCGGTTGCGGCAGCTGACCGGGCCCTGCGTGCGATCGAAGAGATCCGTCGCGGCCTCTCCCCCCGTCTTCAACCGCTGGGCATCGTGGTCAACCGGGTGCGCCCCCAGTCGATCGAGCACCAGTTCCGCATCAAGGAACTGCGCGAGATGTTCGGCCCGCTGGTGCTCTCGCCTCAGCTGCCCGAGCGCACATCGCTGCAGCAGGCTCAGGGTGCGGCAAAGCCGCTCCACATTTGGCCCGGCGACTCGGCTCAGGAGCTGGCAGCAGACTTCGATGCGATCCTGGACCGCGTTATGCGCACGGGGCGTATCCCCTCCCCCGACGCCGCGGCATCCTGATCACGCCGCCGCCCTGATGAGGCGCCGTCCCGCGCCCGCGGAACCCACCCTCGCCGAGACTGCACCGTGCCCGCCAGAGTGCGTCAGAAACGCGCAGCCTCGCGGGCAGACTGCAGTCTCGCGGATCGCAGAGCGGATGCAGAAGTCGGGGAGCCGGCGTTGTGCGGCTCAGGCTGAGCGCGCGGCGCGCCGCGCGGCGAGTTCGTCGACGGCATCCGGTGCCTGCGGGTCGAACTCGACGAGCGTCGACTCGACCTCACGCCACACCTTGCCGACCGCGATGCCGAACACGCCCTGCCCGCGGCTGACGAGGTCGATGACCTCATCGTTCGAGGTGCACAGGTAGACCGAGGCGCCATCGCTCATGAGGGTGGTGCCGGCAAGATCACGGATGCCGGCGGCACGCAGCTGCTCGACGGCGGTGCGGATCTGCTGGAGTGAGATGCCCGTGTCGAGCAGCCGCTTCACGAGCTTGAGCACGAGGATGTCGCGGAAACCGTAGAGACGCTGCGACCCGGAGCCTGAGGCCCCGCGCACGGTCGGCTCGACGAGTTCGGTGCGAGCCCAGTAGTCCAACTGACGATACGTGATGCCGGCAGCTCGCGCAGCGACTGCTCCGCGGTAGCCGACCTCGTCGTCGAGGGCCGGAAGGCCGTCGGTGAACAAGAGGTCTGCCGTCAGGCTGGGCGTCGACTCCGCCTCGCGTGCCGTCATGGCGACCTCCCCAGTTCGATCGGACATGTCAACGCTAGATCAGCCGAGAGGCTCGGGCAACGACATCCGGCCGTTGCGTCTCGGCGTGTCGCACTATGAGAGGAATCGTTCGAGGGCCGAGCGCAAGAAGATCGAGCGCACTTCCTCCAGGCGACGCGCCAATTCGGGCGCGAGTTCCTCGGCTCTGCCTCGGGATGTTGCATCGGTGCGGCGGGACAGCGGCGCGACGGCGGATTCGACGAGGGCGGCGTCACGCTCGGCACTCTGACGCAGCGTCCTGATGTGACGGGGCTCGATACCGTGGCGATCGAGGGCCACCAGGCACCGCAGCAGCGCCACGGTCTGCTCCGTGTAGCTTTCGGCGGCGGCGATCACCCCGGTGCTGATCGCGTCGTTGAGCAGCTGCGGTGCAGCCCCGGCAGCAGCGAGCAACTCGTCACGCCGATAGCGCCGCGGCGCCGCGACGATCGAGGTCGGCGGCGCGGGGATCGGGGTGACCGGGTCGCGCCCGGCATCCACATCATCGAGGTACCCCCGGATGACATGGAGGGGCAGATAGTGATCGCGCTGCAGCGTGAGCGCAAGCCGTAGCCGCTCGACATCCGCGGGTGCGAACTTGCGGTATCCCGACTCGGTCCTGGTCGGAGTGACGATGCCCTGTACTTCGAGGAAGCGCAGTTTGCTCGAACTGAGCCCGGGAAACTCGGGAGAGAGCCGCGCGAGGACTTGGCCGATGCTCAGAAGCCCCGCAGACGAGGCGCGATCACGGGCGGGAACGCCCGCCATCACTGGTCCGCCGCGGGCTCGAGGTCAGCCGGCGAGACGAAGAAGTTCAACCGGAACTTGCCGACGCGCGCCTCTGAGCCGTTCGTCAGGACGGCCCGGTCCACGCGCTCGCCGTTCACGTACGTGCCGTTGAGCGAGCGCTGATCGACCAGCTCGAACGTCGTACCGGAGCGGGTGATCTCGGCGTGACGGCGAGAGACCGTCACATCATCGAAGAAGATGTCTGCCTCGGGGTGGCGGCCGACCGTCGTCACGTCGGCATCCAATAGGTAGCGGGCGCCCGCGGTGGGGCCCGACCGGACGATCATGAGTGCCGACCCCGACGGCAACGCCTCGATCGCCTCGAGCTCGACCTCGGTCAGTTCGGCGCCGAATGGCACGAATGACAAGTCGGAATCGTGTCCGAATGAAGCCGTCGTATCCGTGCCTCGACCACCGGGAGCAGCGGCTCCGGGGTCGCCGGAGGCGCGACGGATTTCGTCGGGTTCAGCGGGCGCATTGTGTTCCACGGGAGGCCTCCTCAGGCTCCCCAGGATAGTCGGATTTGGCAGGCGGATGTCGAGTGGGTCGTCGCTGTTCTCAACCCGGCTGCTGGCGCCGGCGGATTGTCTCCGAGGGATAGGCTGGGACCATGCCTCACTACGACGTCGTCATCCTTGGTGCCGGCCCCGGCGGCTATGTCGCGGCCGTTCGCAGCGCTCAGCTGGGCCTGTCTACAGCGGTCATCGAAGAGAAGTACTGGGGTGGGGTGTGCCTGAACGTGGGATGCATCCCCTCGAAGGCGCTGCTGCGCAACGCCGACCTCGCTCACACGTTCCACGCGAAGGCCGATCTGTTCGGCATTTCGGGCGATGTGCACTTCGACTTCGGTGTCGCCTGGGACCGCAGCCGTGAGGTGGCGGCCGGCCACGTCAAGGGCATCCACTACCTGATGAAGAAGAACAAGATCACGGAGTACGACGGCCGTGGCTCGTTCGTCGACGACCACACGATCGAGGTCAAGACCGCTGAGGGTGGCACCGAGACCGTCACCTTCGACAACGCGATCATCGCGACTGGTTCGACGGTGCGTCTGCTCCCCGGCGTGAGCCTGAGCGAGAACGTCGTCACGTACGAAGAGCAGATCCTCACCCGTGAGCTGCCGAAGTCCATCGTGATCGTCGGCGCCGGAGCCATCGGCATGGAGTTCGCGTACGTGCTGTCGAACTACGGCGTGAAGGTCACGATCATCGAGTTCCTCGACCGTGCACTTCCCAACGAGGACGCCGAGGTTTCGAAAGAGATCGCGCGCCAGTACAAGAAGTACGGCATCGAGATCCTTACCTCGACCAAGGTTGAGAGCGTCACCGACCACGGCGACCGCGTCACGGTTGCCTACACCGGCAACAACGACGGCGCCCAGGGCTCGATCGACGCCGACAAGGTGCTCATGTCGATCGGGTTCGCGCCGCGCGTCGAGGGCTTCGGGCTCGACAAGACCGGTGTGAAGCTCACCGACCGCGGCGCCATCGACATCGATGACCACATGCGCACGAACGTGCCGCACATCTACGCGATCGGTGACGTGACCGCCAAGCTGCAGCTTGCCCACGTCGCCGAGGCGCAGGGCGTTGTCGCCGCCGAGACGATCGGCAAGGCCGAGACCATGACGCTCGGCGACTACCGCATGATGCCGCGTGCGACGTTCTGCTCGCCGCAGGTCGCCAGCTTCGGCCTGACCGAGGCGCAGGCCCGGGATGCCGGCTACGACGTCAAGGTCGCGAAGTTCCCCTTCAGCGCCAACGGCAAGGCGAACGGCCTGGGCGAAGCCGTCGGTTTCGTGAAGGTCATCGCCGACGGCGAGCACCTCGAACTGCTCGGTGCCCACATGATCGGCCCGGACGTCTCGGAGCTACTGCCCGAGCTCACCCTGGCTCAGAAGTGGGACCTCACCGCCCTCGAGGCGGCGCGCAACGTCCACACCCACCCGACGCTGTCGGAAGCCGTGCAGGAGGCCTTCCACGGCCTTGCCGGCCACATGATCAACATCTGACCAGCGGGTCAGGCCTCACACGCCCAGGGCGCGTGCGAGCTTCGAGTCACTCGAGGCCTCGCGCGCGCCCTTGGCGTATGCGGCGACGGTCACCGCGTCGAAGAACGCGGCACAGGCATCCGCATCCTCTGGAGCTGCCGGCCCGAGTTCGATCTCCCACTCGCGCCACGCCTGCTCCATCCCCCGCTGCTCGTCGCGCGTGCGCACGCGGTCATCGACCATCTCGGCGAGGATGCCGCCCTCGGCATCCCGGAGCGCGTACGCGGTGCGCGTGTTGCGGATGCGGGCGATCACGACCAGCGGGTCCGTCGTCAGATCCCCGATATGCGCGGCGATCTCGGGCGGGACGCCGGTCACGGATGCCGTGTCGCCACCGATGTCGAGCGGCCAGCCGGTCTCCATCCGGCCGGAGCCCTGGCGGGGCCCTTTCAGATGCCAGCCCGCATCGGGCCCACCTTCTCGGCGCCGAAGCGCGTAGCCGGCTCTGCCGAGGACGTACTCTGCGGTGTCGTAGTAGACGGCGTCGAGTTCACGCACTTCCGGCTCGGCGACAGTGACGACCAGTGGAACCTGGGTCCAATCGGGGACCTCGGTTTCTGGGTCCACGTCGAAGGTGATTTCAACCTCGAGGGACTGCGAGGGCTCCATCGATGGCGTGGTCGGCTCAGTCGTCGGACGGGGCGATCTCGTCGGTGGACTCGACGAAGTAGAACTCACCCTCGGTCGGTCCGTCGTGATCGCCCGTGTGCTCGAGGGCACCACGTCGTTCGTAGATGACCTGGCCTTCGCCGTAGGGAACGATCATCGTGTCTGCATCCGGGGCTTCCAGGGGCAGGACTTGCCCGTCGAGCGGGCCTCCGTGGAGTCGTGCAATGGCCATCCCCCGAGCATAAGCCCCGATCTCGTCCCCTTCGGCGATCGCGGCGGCGCGTGCTTCAAGGAGCTCGGCTGTCGCATCGCGCGCGGATGCCTGTGCCCGGCGCAGTCGGCGCTGGGCGAAGGTCATCGGAGGGGCCGAGGAGACCACACCGTGCGCCTCCTCGGAGGCGACCACGATGTAGGTGCAGGAGATGAGGATGACCTGCGCCGAGAAGTTGATCCACAGCAGCAACGCGATGAGGGTGGCGAAAGTACCGAGGAGCGGGTTGGCCTCGGCGCCCCGCACGAACAGTCCCGACAACTGCTGCAGCACCGTCAAGCCCACTGCGCCCAGGAGCGCGCCGCCCCACAGCGCCCGCGCGGGAGGACGGATCCCGCCGAGCACCAGGAAGATCGCCGCGATGAGCGCGGCATCCAGCACGAATACCGTGACGATACCGACCGTGCGGGTCAGCACCTCCGCGATCACCGTGTCGCCGTCGATGCCTATCCAGTCCAGGGCGAGAGAGACACCGGCGGTTCCGAAGTAGGTGATGGCGGCGGTCGCGACGATCGCTATCGCGACTCCGACGGCCATCGCGAAGTTTCGGAGGATCACCCACAGGAAGAACCCGTCGTCCATGACGGTGCCACCGATCAGGTGGAGCGCTGAGCGAAGCGTTCCGACGGCACCGATGGCAGCGAACAGAAGTCCGATGACCGCAGCGATCGCCGCGATCGACAGACCCGACTGGAACTGATCAAGGCCCGATCGCAGGTCTTCTTCCCGGATGACCGCGTTCTCGCCCCCGATCAGCCCGGGAATCACGGAGTTCACGGCACTGACGAGCGCGTTCCACGCTTCGGGGTTGCCCGCGAGCCAGAGTGCTGCGGCCGAGAACCCGAGCAGGACCGCCGCAAAGACCGAGAACAGCGCACGGTAGGTGACGCTGTCGGCAAGGACCGGTCCGCGCTTCTCGGTGTAGAGCAGCAACGCGCGAACGATGCGCAGCGAGAGCGCCCATCTGATCACGACGGCAACGAAGGTCTTCAGGGCGGCCGGCATGGTTCCAGGCTAACCGGGAAGCTCTGCGGGGGGCCGAGACGCTCAGGGCCTTGACACGGTCAGCACGATCGCGACCCATGCGCCGGCCAGCATCCATGGACCGAACGGGATCGCGCTGCGGCGGTCGGCGCGGCGAACGAGCAGCATCCCGGCGGCGAAGACACCGCCGAGCACGAATCCGGCCAGTGTCCCCACGAGCACGCTCCCCCATCCCAGCCACCCGAGGTGCAGTCCGATGACCGCTGCGAGCTTGACGTCGCCGCCGCCGACACCGCCGGCCGACAGCATCCGCAACACGAGGTACGCGGCGAAAAGAACCAGCGCCGCCAGCAGAGCCCGGATCAGCGCATCCATTCGACTGCCGGTCAGTGCTGCCGCAACCAGGAGCACGACACCCGTGACGCCGACCGTCGCGACGAGGCGGTTGGGAAGGCGGTGAGTGCGGATGTCGATGATTGCGAGGATCGCTCCGATGACCGCGAAAGCGACGAAGGCTGCGACCGTGAGGGCGGTCGAGATCGTCGGCATGGCGACTGAGCCTAGGTGACGGCAACCCCTCGGTCCTCGCCATCCTGGCCTTCCTGTGGATAGCTGTCGTTCCGGCGTCGCCAGGGAGCACCGGCGGGCCAGCTGGCGGCGAAGGTCGGAACGACCCGCCCGACCCGGCGCGCGAGGCCCCGCACCGAGGTCAGGGGTCGGGCGGAGACCGGCATCGTGAGCGACCGATCCCAGCGCACCCCGTCGCTCTCGCGCAGGTGGATCGTGAGATCGAGGTCGTCGTGGATGCGGGGGTTCTCGCGGTGCACCACGGTGCGAGCCCGCTCCCAGATGGCACCCCGCATCGCGAAGTTCGACCCGAACACCAGCGGGATGCCGAGCCACAGGTTCACCCAGACCCTCCCCCCACCGATGTACCAGTGCTCGCCGAGATAGCTGATGACTCTGCCGGCGCCGTAGAACTCGGCGCCGCCGGTGAGCACCCCGAGCGCGGCGTCGCTGTTGAAGGCTGACTCAATGCGCGCCAGCCAATCCGGATGGGGCCGGGAATCGGCATCCAGTCTTGCAATGATGTCGCTGGTGGGTAGCGCAGCGTCGTATCCGCGTGCGGCGGCGGGCCAGATCCCCACGAGCGGCTCGTCGATCAGCTCGACACCGGCCTCGCGCGCGACTGCCGCCGACTCGTCGGTGCTGCCGTTGTCGACCACGATGATGCGGTCAGCGGGACGCTCTTGCTTCTGCAGGGCGAGCAGGCATTTGCGCAGGAACTCGGCGTCGTTGCGACACGGGATGACGACCGAGATGCGCAGCGCCGATGTCACCCCCTCACCCTATCGGCGCGGTTCGCGGATGCCGGGAGCGCCGCATCCGGGAACCGCCCGTGGCACGTGCGGGCTTACCGTGGAGCCACGGACGAGGGAGTCGGATGAAAACACACGAGGTCGCGAACCAGGCGCCCGCACGCACGGGGCTGGATGAGTACGAGGCGAACATCGCCCTGCGCGAGGGCGTCGAGACCTACAGCGGGCCAGGTGCCGCGGCGCGGCTGCACCACATCGGGCATCGCGTCGGCTCTTCCGCCTTCCAACGCGATGCGGTGCGCGCCAACCGGGTCGAGCCTGTGCTGCAGACGCACGACCGCTATGGCCGCCAGCTCGATGAGGTCGAGTACGACCCGGCCTACCACCGCATCATCGGCGCGGCATTGGCCGACGGCGCCCACACCGGGGCGTTCCGAGAGCCCGGGCCCGGGGCATCCGTCGTGCGCGCCACCGCGTTCATGCTCTATGCGCAGGTAGAACCCGGCCACGCGTGTCCCGTCTCGATGACCCACGCGGCGGTTCCGGTGATCGCCCAGCACGACGAGCTCGCCCGGGAGTGGATGCCGCGGCTGCTGAGCAACGACTACGAACCGGATCTCGCGCCGGGAAAGCGCAGCGCCCTTTTCGGGATGGCGATGACCGAGAAGCAGGGCGGCTCCGACGTGCGCGCGGGAACGACGGTCGCCAGGCCGATCGGCGGTGACGAGTACGAACTCACCGGGCACAAGTGGTTCTGTTCCGCCCCGATGTCTGACGCCTTCCTCGTGCTCGCGCAGGCGCCCGGAGGCCTGTCGTGCTTCCTTCTCCCCCGGCTGCTGCCCGACGGCTCGCACAATGAGATCCGCATCCGTCGCCTGAAAGACAAGGTGGGCAACCGCGCCAACGCCTCGAGCGAGGTCGAGTACGAGGGCGCCCGCGCACACCTGGTCGGCGAGGAAGGCCGCGGCGTGCGCACGATCATCGAGATGGTGACGCGCACGCGACTGGACTCGGTGCTGGGGTCGACTGCCGGGATGCGGCAGGCAACCGCCGAAGCCGCCTGGCACGTTCGACACCGCGCCGCGTTCGGAGCACGCCTGATCGACCAGCCGCTCATGACGCAGGTGATCGCGGATCTGCAGCTCGAAACCGAGGCTGCTACCGCGACCTCCCTACGGCTGGCCCGTGCCTACGACGAGGACACGACGGCCGAGGAGGTGGCCTTCCGCCGCCTGGCCACCGCGGTGGCGAAGTACTGGATCTGCAAGCGGGGTCCCGGGCACGCGTACGAAGCCATGGAGTGCCTGGGTGGCAACGGGTACACCGAGGCGTTCCCCCTCGGGATGCGGTATCGCGAACAGCCCGTCATGGCGATCTGGGAGGGGTCGGGCAACGTCATCGCGCTGGATGTGCTGCGAGCGCTCTCGCGCGACCCGCAGAGCTTCGAGGCCTTTGACGCCGAGCTCGCGCGGTCAGCGGGGGCGGACAGGCGCCTGGACGCGCATGTGCGAAGAACCCGCGAACTCATCGGCGAGCTCAGTCGCGACGACGCCCGCGACGCCCGCGCCCGAGAGCTGGTCACGGCGCTCGCACTCGCTGTGCAGGGATCGCTGCTGGTGCGCGCAGCGCCCCCGTCGGTAGCCGACGCCTTCATCGGATCACGGTTGGGCGGCGATGGTCACCTCTACGGCGTCCTGCCGCTGGGCACGGATGCGGCATCCATCGCGGCTCGCGCCTGAGGTGGGCTGACCCCGTTTGGTAGGTC